>JAJPEP010000033.1 GCA_021166845.1 Thiobacillus sp. | reverse complement strand
GGGCGTTGCCCCGCCCCTTGGGTTTTTGGCACGTGCCCATTTTGTTTGGGGTGGGGGCGGGGGGGGGGGTGGTTTTCTATTCCCATTTGCCTTGTGTTATTTGGGGGGGTTGGGGGTTGTGGCGCGGGCCGCGGCCGTGTTACTGTGGGGGGTGTTGGGGGTCTGGGGCTTGGTGTCCGGGGTCTGGGGTCTGGGTTCAGGGGTCAGGGGTCAGCCGCGCGGGGCCTGGCCGCGGTCGAGCCAGAATTCGCGCAGTTCGTAGGCGCCCCAGAGGGCGAGGGCGAGATGGTCTTCGCGGCGGACGGCCCGTTCCTCGGCGCTGAGTTCGTCGAGCGGCGCGGCCAGCACGTAAAACGGGTCGAGCACCTCGTCGACGAAGGCTTCGTCCTTGCTGCCGGCGGGCAGCGTCCAGTCGTCTTCCCAGTGTTCCACCGCCAGCAGGAAGCCGGCGGCCCACAGCTGGGCGTAGGGCGGGATGCCGGCTTCCTTCAATTGCCCGGCCTCGGCTGGCGGCAGTTCGGCCAAAAGGCCGTCCCAATCCATGACCAGCGGCGACAGCGCCTTGGGGTCGGCCAGGTTCTCGATCGGCGCGGCGAGCGCGCGGGCGATCTCGTTGCGGCGGCGATTGAACAGCGCCAGGAAGCGCGCCTGGTCGGCCGTGTCCTCGAACACCGTGGCAAGGCCGTCAGGGAGGTCGAGCAGCACCGGGAAATATTCCTCGGGCGGGATCGCGCGCGGGCTGCACGCCAGCGCGGTGATGAAACCGTCGAGGCCTTCCAGCGAAACCGGCACGTCGGTGCGCTCGTCGATAAGGTCGACCAGGTCGGCCAGCGCGTCGATCTCGTCGTCGCCGAGGGGGGCATTGGGGGATTTTGAAACAGGGGTGGCGGACATGGCTGGGACTCGAAGAAAGGGGGCGGCGCATCGCGTAAAATCCACTCATGAATTTTACCGCGCCGGGCCTGTCCGAATCACTGTTGCCCGCATCCTTTTATCTGGTCGGCTGGCTGGGGCTGGCGTGGCTGGCCTGGCTCTGGCTGATGTCGGGCGATTGGCGCCGCCTTGCCGAGCCGTCGCGGCTGAACCTGTTTCTTGCCGCCACGGCGGCGGTGCTGGCGCTGTGGCAGATCCGCACCGGCATCAAGCCGGGGCTGAGCTTCCACTTTTACGGCGTGGCGGCGCTGACGCTGATGTTCGGCTTCTGGCGCGCCACCTTTGCCGGCGCCCTGATCCTGCTGGCGAACGCGGCCTTCGGGCGCGGCAGCTGGAACGCGCTGGGCTTCGATGCGCTGCTGGCGGCGGCGCTGCCCGCGGCGGTGAGCTGGGGTCTTTTTCGCCTGCTGGAACGGCGGTTGCCGAACCATTTCTTTATTTATGTTCTGGGCAATGGCTTCTTCGGCGCGGCGCTTTCGGTGGCGGCAATCGGCCTCGCCACCACCGCACTGATGGCCCTGGCCGGCGCCTATTCGCTCGAATATCTGCTTTCCTATTACACGCCTTACGCCACCTTGCTGATCGGTTGGGCCGAAGCGTTCACCACCGGCATGGCGATCACCATGATGGCGGTGTACCGCCCGGCCTGGCTGGAAACCTTCGATGACGCACGGTATATCCGGAACAAGTAAGTTTTTCATCCGCGGACAATCCGCCTTTTGAATTTTGAGCCCCGCCTTGCACATCACCTACCCCGATCTGCCGGTTTCCGCGCGCCGCGACGACATCCTTGCCGCGCTCAAGGCCAACCGCGTGCTGATCCTGTGCGGCGAGACCGGCTCGGGCAAGACCACGCAGATCCCCAAGATGTGCATGGAAGCACGGCTTGGGTCAGAGGCGGCGCGTCCCGGCAAACTCATCGGCTGCACCCAGCCGCGCCGCATTGCCGCGCGCTCGGTGGCGGCGCGCATCGCGCAGGAACTCGGCGGCGAGCTCGGCGGCATGGTCGGCTACAAGGTGCGCTTCACCGACACCGTGCGCCACGACACCGCGATCAAGGTGATGACCGACGGCATCCTGCTGGCCGAAAGCCAGGGCGATCCGCTGCTCTCGCGCTACGACACCATCATCATCGACGAGGCGCACGAACGCAGCCTCAACATCGATTTCCTGCTCGGCTACCTGAAGACGCTGGTGGAAAAGCGCGACGACCTGCGTGTCGTCATTACCTCGGCCACCATCGATGCCGAGCGCTTCTCGAAGCACTTCAACGACGCGCCGGCGATCGAGGTGTCGGGGCGCACCTATCCGGTGGAAATCCGCTGGCGCCCGATCGAGCGCGAGGAACCGGCCATTCCGGCCAAGGGCGAGCGCGAGAAAAAGGACCGCGACGCCCCCGACCAGATCCCGGCCATCCTCGACGCCACCGACGAACTGGCGCGCCTGGGCTCCGGCGACATCCTGGTATTCCTGCCCGGCGAGCGCGAGATCCGCGACACCGCCGAGGCGCTGAGGAAGCACCACCCGCCCGGCACCGAAATCCTGCCGCTGTTTTCCCGCCTGTCGGTGGCCGAGCAGGACGCGATCTTCAAGCCGACGAACGCGCTGCGCCGCATCGTGCTGGCGACCAACGTGGCGGAAACCTCGCTCACCGTGCCGGGCATCCGTTACGTGATCGACCCCGGCACCGCGCGGGTGAAGCGCTACTCGGCGAGGAACAAGGTCGAGCAGCTCCTAATCGAGAAGATTTCGCAGGCCTCGGCCAACCAGCGCGCCGGGCGCTGCGGCCGGGTCGCCGACGGCGTCTGCATCCGCCTCTACGACGAGGCCGACTTCGGCAACCGGCCGCGCTTCACCGACCCCGAGCTGCTGCGCTCGTCGCTGGCCGGCGTCATCCTGCGCATGAAGTCGCTGGGCCTCGGCGACGTGGTGGGCTTTCCCTTCATCGACCCGCCGAGCTCGCGCCTGGTGACCGACGGCTACCAGCTGCTGGCCGAGCTGCATGCGCTCGATGAAGCGGGGCAGCTCACCGCGATTGGCACGAAGCTGGGCAAGCTGCCGCTCGACCCGCGCATCGCCAGAATGCTGCTGGCGGCGGAGCAGCAGCGCTGCGTGCGCGAGGTGCTGATCATCGCCAGCGCCCTGTCGGTGCAGGATCCGCGCGACCGTCCGATGGAGCGCGCGCAGGCGGCCGACGAGAAGCACAAGCTGTTCGCCGACGAGCGCTCCGACTTCATGGGCTGGCTGAAATTGTGGCGCTGGTACGAGGAGCAGGTGCAGCACAAGAAGACCAACCGCCAGTTGCAGACGCTGCTGCAGGACCATTTTCTGTCGCCGCGGCGGATGCGCGAATGGCGCGACATCCACGGCCAGCTGCACGCGCAGATGGCTGAACTCGGGCTGCGCGAGAACGAGAAGGACGCCGGCTACGACACCATCCATCAGGCGCTACTCACGGGCCTGCTCGGCAACATCGGCTTCAAGTCGGACGACGCAAAAAGTCGCCCCAAGCCGGGCGAGGGAAATTACCAGGGCGCACGCGGCATCAAGCTGTCGATCCACCCCGGCTCGGCGTTGGCGAAGAAGGCACCCGCAAGGGGTACGCCGCCAGACGCTCGCCCTTCGGGCGGTCTTGGCGCAGGCCCGAAGTGGATCATGGCCGCCGAGCTGACCGACACCGGGCGGCTGCTCGCGCGCACCGTCGCCGAGGTGCGGCCGGAATGGATCGAGGCCGCCGGCCGTCACCTGCTCACCCGCATGTTCATCGAGCCGCACTGGGAAAAGGACGGCGCGCGCGTGGTGGCGTTCGAGCGCGTGAGCCTGTACGGCATCACCCTGGTGTCGCGGCGCAAGATCCACTACGGCCCGATCGACCCGGTGCTGTCGCGCGAGCTGTTCATCCGCGGCGCGTTGGTGGCCGGCGAATACGACACGAAGGCGCCGTGGCTCGCCTACAACCGCGCGCTGATCCAGGAAATCGAGGACCTCGAACACAAGGCGAGGAAATCCGGCGTGTGGCTGGACGAGGGGCGCATCTTCCGCGTGTTCGACGCGCGCATTCCGGCCGATCTCCACAACGGCGCGGCGTTCGAAAAATGGCGTGTCGAGGCCGAGGCCGCCGACCCGAAGATCCTGTTCCTCAAGCGCGAGGACATCCTCGGCGAGGCGCTCGGCGCCGACCACACGCTGTTCCCCGAGACCATGCTGGTCGACGGCGTGGCGTGCAAGCTCAAGTACCGCTTCGAGCCCGGCCACCCGCTCGACGGCGTGACGCTGCACCTGCCGCTGTACCTGCTCAACCGCATTGAGCCGGCGCAGGTCGACTGGCTGGTGCCCGGCCTCATCCGCGAAAAGCTCACGCTGCTGCTGAAGTCGCTGCCGAAGGACAAGCGGCGCCCGCTGATTCCGCTGCCCGACACGGTGACGGCCTTTCTTTCGGTGGCGACACCGGGCGAACAGACGCTGACCGCCGCGCTCGCGGCCTTCATCCATAAAAAGACCGGCGCCGACATCCATCCCGATGAATGGAAGGGCGAGCTGCCGCCTCACCTGCACATGAACGTGAGCGTGATCGACGACAGCGGGCAGGAGCTCGCCGGCGGGCGCGATCTTGCCGCGCTGCGCCAGCAGCTCGGGGGGGCGGCGCGCATCACCTACGGCGGCGGCGCGGAGGACAGCGAGTTCGAGCGCACCGGCCTGGTCGAGTGGAATTTCGGCGACCTGCCGGAGCAGGTGAGATTCAAGCGCGGCGGGCGCGAGCTGATCGGTTACCCGGCGCTGGTCGACAACGGCGAGTCCGTCGATCTGCGCCTGCTCGACGCGGCCGACGTGGCTGAGACGGAGACTCGCCGCGGCGTGGTGCGGCTGTTGCGGATCGCGCTCGCCGCCCAGTTCAAGCAGCTCGACAAGGACCTCGCGCGCGAAACCGCGCTGGCGCTGAAATACCGCGGCTTCGGCAGTCCCGAACAGCTGCGCGCCGCGCTCATCGATGCCATCGCCACGCGCGCGCTGCTGGGCGACGACGACACCCCGCGCGACGCGAAGGCCTTCGCCAGGCAGAAGGAACGCGCCAAGCCTAAAATTTCAGTGGTCAAGCAGGCGCTGCTGCGCGATGTCGCGGAAATTCTCGACCTGCATGCGCAGGTGGCGGCGCGCCTTGCCGCCAAGCCGCAGTTCACCGCCGCGATGCGCGACGAAACCGCGCATCTGGCCGCGCTCGTGCCGGCCGACTTCATCACCGCCACGCCGTGGACGCACCTGAAGGACCTGCCGCGTTATTTAAGGGGCATCCTCAAGCGGCTGGAGAAGCTGCCCGCCGCCGAGCAGCGCGATTCGCGCGGCATGGCCGGCGTGCTGACGCTGCAGAACAAGTATCTGGCGCGGCGTGGCCAGGTGAAAGGCGAGGCATCGCCCGCGCTGGAGGACTTCCGCTGGCAGCTGGAGGAACTGCGCATTTCCCTGTTCGCCCAGGAACTGAAAACGCCGTACCCGGTGTCGGCGAAAAGGCTCGACAAGCTGTGGGGCGAGCTTGCCAGACAGCCCTTGTATTGATTAGGGAAACACTTATATGGCCGTCATTGCGAGCGAAGCGCGGCAATCCAGCGCATTGATTAAGCGGGTATTTCTGGATTGCCGCGTCGCTTCGCTCCTCGCAAAGACGGGTTAATCGGCCTCTCCTTAGCGTTTCGGCGTCCGGTTGAGCAAGCCTTGCTATATTGCGCAGACTTACTCAACCAGACACCCGCATGAGCGAGCGCGTACTCAACCTGCCGAACGTCATCACCCTGCTGCGGATCGCCGCGGTACCGGTGGTGGGCTGGTTGATTTTGCACGAGCGCTGGGAAGCGGCCTGCTGGCTGTTCCTCGCCGCCGCGGTGTCGGACGGCATCGACGGCCTGCTGGCGCGCTGGCTCGATCAGCTGACCCAGCTGGGCGCCGCGCTCGATACCGTCGCCGACAAGGCGCTCGGCGTGGTGACGCTGGTGATGCTGACGCAGGCGGGCGCGATTCCGCTGTGGGTGACGCTGGCGATCCTGCTGCGCGACAGCGTCATCGTGCTGGGCGCGTTGAGCTACCGCGGGCTGGCCGGACATCTTGAGATCCATCCGACCTGGCTCGGCAAGACGCACATGTTTGCCGAGTTTTCGCTGCTGGCGCTGGTGCTGGGCGGGCTGGCCGGCCTGCTGGCGCTGGACGGCTGGCGGTTGCCGTTATTCGTGACGGTGTTCGCCATCGCCACGGCCTCCGGCGCGCAGTATGTGTGGATATGGGGTGCCAAGGCCCGCCGCGAGCGCGTGGCGGCGCGTCTCGGGCCGCGCTGACCTGCGCGATTCACTGAAATGGCAGGCGGTGCTGCTGCGCTGATTCGCAGCCGGATTTGACCCGGTACATGGCGGCGTCGGCGGCGCGAATCAGGGCGTCTTCATCGGTGCCGTCGTCAGGGTACAGCGCCTGGCCGATGCTGGCAGCGATTTCCACATCGAGTCCGTAGAAACGCGTGTCCGCATTCAGCGCCTGCTCGATCTTGTGCGCGGCGGCGAGGCAGTCCTGTCGTCCCTGCACTGCTTCCAGCAGCATCACGAACTCGTCGCCTCCCAGTCGCGCAACTGAATCGGAGCCGCGAATGCTGGTGGTGAGGCGTTTCGCCACTTCGGTCAGCACGGCGTCGCCCACATGGTGGCCGTAGCGGTCGTTGATCTCCTTGAAGCGGTCCAGGTCCACATACAGAATGCCCACCTTGCCGCCGTAGCGATGCGCGTGGCGGACCGCCTGTTGCAGCCGGTCGTAAAACAGCCTCCGATTGGCCAGTCCGGTGAGCGGATCGTGCGTGGCCTCTTCGCGCAGCGCCGCGCGCGAGCACTCAAGCTCCACCATCTGCTCGTTTATCTGCATCGACTTCAGGCGCATGTTCCCAAGCGTGCGCCAGGCGATCAGCAGCGCCAGGGCAATCGCCGCGATGCCGAATGCCAGCGTGAACAAAAAGGTGCGCTGGTAAGTCTGCTGTGCCTGCCGCTGGGCGGCCAGGTTGTCCTGTAGATAGATATTGCGCATGTCGGCCAGTTGCTGGTTGAAGGCTTCCTGGATGGGGATGGCTTCCTGCACCAGGATCCGGTGCGCGTCTGCGCTGCGTTCGGCGTTGAGCAGATCGACCACCTGTTCCTGGATCGATTCAATGTCGTTGACCAGCCGGGTCTGGGTATCGAAGCTGCGCTGTTCGGCGGCGGAAAATCCCATTTGGCGCAGCGCGTTGCGTCCGCTTCCGACCAGGAAGCCGGCGCGGTTGAATTCCTGGAAATAGGCATCGCGCTCGAATGGATCGTTAGCCAGCGCCATGCGGAACAGGCTGTCGGTGCGGAGGTGCGCCGCCACCTGCGTTTGAGTGATGAGATCGATCTTGCGGTTGTGGCGCTCGACCACCGTGCGGAACTGCGAGCCCAGCGTCTGCAACTGCAGCAGGCCGTTCAAAGTCAGCCCGCAAATCAGGGCGATCAACACGACGAAAGCCGTTCCGGTGGTGAGGAGCAATGCGCGTTGTGGGGGCATGAGTGCTTTGGATCAGATCATCTTTTGAATCTGGTCCATTGAATCTAGTCCATTATTTGGCCGGAGACAGGGCTTGCCGTGCCGTCCACTGCGCCTGCAAGGTGCGGGCCACTTCCTGCGCGTGGCCTGCCGGATCGACCTTGTCGAAGCGTGCCGCGATGCGGCCGTCCGGCGCGATGATGAAAGTACGGCGGCGCGCAAAGCGCACGACGCCCAGATTTAGCAGGCTGTCGTACGCCGCCGCCGTCTGCCCGTCGGGGTCCGCCAGCAGCGCAAACGGCAGCTGGTATTTGCGGGCGAAATCGGCATGCGAGCGGGCGTCATCGACGCTGACCCCGACCACCGCGGCGTCGAGGCCGCGCAGGATTCCGATGTCGTCGCGAAAGCGGCAGGCCTCCCGGGTGCAGCCCGGCGTGTCGTCCCGGGGGTAGAAATACAGCACCAGCCAGCGCCCGGCGTAATCGCCCAGGCGATGGATCCGGCCGTTCTGGTCCGGCAAGGCGAAGTCCGGCGCCGCACTGCCTTCCGGCCGGTGCGCCCCCGGCCGCAGCATCCACAGCATCGCACTCGCCACCAGCAACAGCGCCGCCAATCCGCCCAGCATCAGTTTCAGCATGTGTGTTCTCCCGCACACATCATATCGGGGCCGGAACGGCTCGGTAATCCATGCGCGATTCGGTACAATGCCCGCCACGCCCCGGTAGCTCAGTGGATAGAGCAACCCCCTCCTAAGGGGTAGGCCACACGTTCGATTCGTGTTCGGGGCGCCATCAAAACAATGGCCCAGCCCGGCGCTCGTCCTGAGAACGCCATCGCGGCCAATCTTCCCGGTTCAGCGACAGCATGTTCGAACAAGCCTTCAGAAACATCGACGACGTACTGTGGAAAGAGGCGGGTTGTGCCAGCGAACTGGACTACACCGAGCAGACCTCCTGGCTGCTGTTCCTGAAATTCCTGGATGGACTGGAGCAGGACAAGGCGATGGAGGCCGGGCTGGAGGGGAAGACGTATTCCTTCATCCTCGACAAGCCCTTTCGCTGGGAAAGCTGGGCCGCACCCAAGGATGAAACAGGCAATCTCGACCACAACAAGGCCTTGACCGGCGACGACCTGCGCGACTTCGTCGACCGCCAGCTCTTCCCCTACCTGCATGGCTTCAAACAAAAAGCGGATAGCGCGAACACCATCGAATACAAGATCGGCGAAATCTTCGGCGAGATCAAGAACAAGATCCACAGCGGCTACAACCTGCGCGAGATCATCGACCATATCGACGAACTGCGCTTTCGCTCGCAGACCGAAAAGCACGAGCTCAGCCACCTCTACGAAGCCAAGATCAGGAACATGGGCAACGCCGGGCGCAACGGCGGCGAGTACTACACCCCGCGCCCGCTGATCCGCGCCATCGTCCAGGTCACCCAGCCCAGGATAGGCGAGCGCATCTACGACGGCGCCGTCGGCAGCGCAGGCTTTTTGTGCGAAGCCTTCGACTACCTGAAGGCCCAGCCGAATCTGACCACGGCCGACCTGAAGACGCTGCAGACGCGCACCTTCTACGGCAAGGAAAAGAAGTCGCTCGCCTACGTCATCGCGATCATGAACATGATCCTGCACGGCATCGAAGCGCCCAACATCGTCCACACCAACACCCTGGCCGAGCCCCTCGCCGACATCCAGGACAAGGACCGCTTCGACGTCATCCTCGCCAACCCGCCGTTTGGCGGCAAGGAACGCAAGGAGGTCCAGCAGAACTTCCCCATCCGCACCGGCGAAACCGCCTTCCTGTTCCTGCAGCACTTCATCAAGATGCTCAAAGCCGGCGGCCGCGCCGGCGTGGTCATCAAGAACACCTTCCTCTCCAACACCGACAACGCCTCGGTCAGCCTGCGGAAATTGCTGCTGGAATCTTGCAATCTGCACACCGTCCTCGACTGCCCCGGCGGCACCTTCCAGGGCGCGGGCGTCAAAACCGTGGTGCTGTTCTTCGAGAAGGGCGCGCCGACCCGCACCGTCTGGTACTACCAGCTCGACCCCGGCCGCAACCTCGGCAAGACCAACCCGCTCAACGACACCGACCTGGCCGAGTTCATCAAGCTGCAAAAGAGTTTTGCCGACTCGCCCAAAAGCTGGAGCGTGGACGCGGCGGGTATCGACCTGGCGACTTTCGACCTGTCGGTGAAGAACCCGGACGGTGGAGAGGTGGTGGTGCATCGCAGTCCGCAGGACATCATGGACGAGATTGCGGCGCTGGATGCGGAGAGCGCAGAGGTGCTGGGGAACATCCGGGCGCTGCTATGAAATCAGAATGGCAAACCAGCACTTTGGGTGACGTCTTATCCGTCCTTCGGAATGGTGTCAACTGCAAGCAAGACAAAAGTGGTAAGGGCGATAGGATTTCCAGAATCGAGAGCATTTCGGACGCAAGTTTCGATTTGGGAAAAGTCGGTTATGCCGAATTAAGCGAACGCGACAAGGAGCGAAATCGCCTGCAATTGGGCGATATTCTTTTTAGCCATATCAATAGCGCTGTTCACGTCGGAAAAACTGCGATATTTGATTGCACTGAGCCGGTTTACCACGGCGTGAATCTGCTGCTCATGCGTAAGCGTCCAGCCGCCCCACCTGTAGTTTCCCGCTCATCCCATGCAATCTTGCCCCTTTTTTGGAGGGACACCAGATGGCGAAGCGGCATGGGCAGGAATTCTGGCGAGTGCATATTGAAGCCTGGCGTCGGAGTGA
>JAJPEP010000029.1 GCA_021166845.1 Thiobacillus sp. | reverse complement strand
TGAGACGGATGGCTGGCGCGACACTCGCCAACCAGGCGCACAGCGCGCTCGCGGACTTCAGGGGAAAACTTCACGGATTTCTTCATAAGGACTCCATCTTCTCAAGGATTGGAGCCTCCTCAAAACCCGGGGCGGTTCAGTAGAGGGTGGCCACGCCCTTGAAGTTGGCGCCGTTGCTCCACGCCAGCCAGAGGGCGCCGAGCATAACCAGTGCGAGGGTCGAGACCGTCATGCCGACGCTCCGGAACGGGGAAGCGGGTCCGGGCCCAGCCGCGCGGCGATCATTTGCGGGCAATCCGTGCCAATAGGCGCTAGCCTGCTCGCGAGATGGCCGCTCATTCGACAAACTCCAGGCGAATCGACTCCGGCGCATCGCCTTGCGGCAGAATGCGGCCGATGCGGACGGCATGCGGGTAGCCCAGGGCATGCAGGGCGGCGATACAGGCCCCGGCCCGGTCCTCCGGCACGCCGGCGAGCAGGCCGCCGGCAGTCTGGGGATCGAACAGCAGCGGATAGTTCGGATGCGTCAGGGCCGCTTCCTGGTTGCGCAGGGCGCGGCGCAGGCGCACGTTGGCGGGCTGCAGCGAACTCAGTATTCCCGCCGCCGCGGTTTCGCGCGCACCGGCCAGCACCGGCAGGGCTTCCAGTTCGAGTTCGGCATCGACGCCTGAGGGCCGCGTCATTTCGACCAGATGGCCGAGCAGGCCGAAGCCAGTAAGGTCGGTGCAGGCGCGTGCGCCATGGGCGATCAGGCAGGCGACGGCGGCGCGGTTGGAGACCTGCATGGATTCCAGCGCGGCGTCGATCCAGCGTCCGCGCGCCTGCAGACGGGCGTGTGCGGCGAACAGGGTGCCGGTGCCGATCGGCTTGGTGAGGATCAGCACGTCGCCCGGGCGCAGGCCGCCCTTGGTCATCACCCCGGCCAGCGCTGCGTCGATCAGGCCGTTGACGGCGAAGCCCAGCGCCAGCTCGCGGCCTTCGCCGGTATGCCCGCCGACCAGCGCGCAGCCCGCTTCGTTCAACACCGACACTGCGCCCGTCATCATCTGGAACAGGGTGTCCTCGACCTTGCTTTCCAGGCCCGGCGGCACGGTGGCGATGGCGGTGGCGGACTGGGCTTCGGCCCCCATGGCGAAGATGTCGCCCAGCGCATGGTTGGCGGCGATGCGGCCGAACACCCAGGGATCGTCGATGAAGGCGCGGAAAAAATCCACTGTCTGCACCACCGCTTTGCCCGGCGGTATGCGCAGCACGGCGGCGTCATCGGGAGCGTGCAGGCCGACCAGCACGTCATCGCGCTCGACCGGCTCGATCCGGGCGAGGGCGCGCGACAGGACCGTCGCACCCACCTTGGCGCCGCAGCCGCCGCAGCGCATGGCGAGGGCGGAGATCGCCTGGGTCTGCTCGGCCGCGTCCAGCGGGATCGCTTCGCCTGCCGGCTTCGCCCCGCGTTCCGGCATCGCGGGCAGCTCGCTGAAGCGCTGCATGAAGCGGCGGTCGATCCTGTCCTTCCAGCGCCACACCCAGTCGCCGCGGGCGTAGAAGGCGCCGCGCGAGGCGATGGCATGGCGGTCGCCCGTGCTGATGAGCGCCAGCCAGCGCCGCTGCGGCCGATAGGGTTTCAACGGCTGCCCCAGCAGCGTGCGACGCAGGTTTTCGGTGAGCGGCGGACCCATGCGGACGGCAAACACGCCCGCCTTTTCCAGGGGGCGTTCGATCATCGAAGCGCAGTCGCCGGCGGCGAAGATGAGCGGGTCGCTCTCGGTCTGCAGGGTGTCGCGCACGCGGATGAAGCCCGCCTCGTCCAGCGCCAGCCCGGTGCCGGCCAGCCACGCCGCGCCGCCGGCCTGGGTCACCCAGACGATCTCGTCGGCCTGGAGCGTTTCGCCGCGCCGGGATTCCAGGGTGTTGGCGGCGACGCGGACGACCTCCGCATCGCGGTGCAGCGCGACGCCGCGCTGCCGCAGCACGCGCTCGAAGGCGCGGCGTACCGCGCCGTTGTGGGTTGGCAGGATGACCGATCCGGCGGTGAAGAGATGCATGTGCAGCGCGTCGGGATCGCGCCCCGCTGCCTGCAGCTCGCGACGCAGCCGATGCTGCATCGCCAGCGCCAGTTCGACGCCTCCGGCGCCGCCACCCACCACGGCGAGCGTGGTATCCCCCGCCTGTCCGCGCACCCGTTGCAGCAGGTCGAGCCACCGTTCGTTGAACTGGCGAATCGGCTTGACCGGCACGGCATGCGCGTCGGCGCCCGGCACCTGGCCGAGGCGAGGCGTCGAGCCGATGTTGATGGAAAGCACATCGTAGGCGACCGGCGGCCGCTCGCGACAGAGCACACGCCGCGCCGCGCGGTCGATCCCCACCACGCTATCGTGGTAATAGCGGGCACCGGCGAATTCGGCCAGGCGGCGCACGTCGATGTGCACTTCCTCGTAACTGTAGTGGCCGGCAATGTAGCCGGGCAGCATGCCGGAATACGGGGTGTCGGTATCGCTGCAGATCAGGGTCAGGCGCACCCCGGGCAGCGGCTTCATGGCCCACATGCGCAGCACGCCGACATGACTGTGGCCACCGCCGATGAGCACCACGTCACGCAGGACTGGGGTTTCCTCGCCTTGCATTCAATCTCCTGTTCTTCGATTGGCCGACGCGAGGCGTGGGGCTGCCCCCACGCCGGGATGCGCTTGCGGCCAGCACCCTTCACGCATGGACAGCGAACACCGCGAACCAGTCCTGCGCATCCCGCCAGACACGGGTATCGCTGAAACCGGCGTCGCGCAGCAGCGCGGCGAAGTCGTCCACCCGCCACTTGCAGGAATTCTCGGTGTGGATGCGCTCACCGGCTGCGAAACGGCGTTCGCCGCCGGGCCAGCGAACCATCGCATCGCGCACCGCCTCGAGATGCATCTCGATGCGCGACGCGGCCGCGTTGAAGAAGGCGACGTGGCGCCAGTCGGCAATGTCGAAGTCGGACCCGATCAGGCGGTTGAGGTGCAGCAGCAGGTTGCGGTTGAACGCCGCGGTCACCTGCAGCGCGTCGTCGTAGGCCGGCTCCAGCACGGACACCGGTTTGACCAGGTCGACGCCGATGAGCAAGGCGCCCCCGTCGCAGGCAACGTGCGCCTGGCGCAAAAAGGCGAGCGCCTCCGCCGGCGTGAAGTTGCCGATGCTGGAACCGGGATAGAACAGGGTGCGCGGGCCGGGGCCGATCTCCACCGGCAGCGCCAGGGTCTGCGAGAAGTCCAGGCCGATGCCCAGCATTTCCATGTCCGGATGCTGATATTGCAGGCGGTCGAGGGATTCCTTCAGGAAGTCGGCCGAGATATCCACCGCCACATAGCGTTGGACAGCAAGGGCGTCGAACAGGCGGGCGGCCTTCTCGCAGTTGCCGGCGCCCAGGTCCACCAGAGTGGATGCCGGGCCGACGGCGGCCGCGATCTCGCCGAGGTGCGCGCGGAAGATGCCCGCCTCGGTGCGCGTCGGGTAGTACTCGGGCAACGCGGTGATGGCGGCGAACAGGCGCGACCCGAGCGCATCGTAGAGATACTTGGGGGCGAGCGCGGCGCGCGGCGCGGTCAGGCCGGCGATCAGTTCGGCGCGCATCGCCTCCGGGTCGTCGCGGGCGATCTGGATCAGCCGCGGCGCATTCATCGGATGGCTGCGGCGCGGGCCGGCGTGTGCGGGGCAGGCAGAGCGGTCATGGCGGACAAGGCTCCCAAAACAGGCATTCAACCTCAAAACCCGGAATCGATCCACCCTGCGGCCAGATCGGCGGGCACGTCGATGTCCCGCAGCGTTTCACCCAGCCACACGTTCCAGCTTAGCGCCTCCATGCGCTCGAGCGTGATATCGGCCACCGCCGCGGTGCTCCAGGGAATGTCCTCGAACAGGCTCGCATCGAAGGCGCGCAGGCCCAGCAGCGGATAGCCGCCGTCCGCGGCGCGGTGCAACACCGCATCGTGCGACATCAGCTGCGCGGCGGCTTCCCTCAAACGTGCGGCGGTCAGTTGCGGACAATCCGTGCCGGTCAGCAGCACCGCCTCGCCCTGCGCAAGGGCGCGTTGCGCGGCGCGGGCCATGCGCGCGCCCAGATCGCCTGCGCCCTGGTCGCGGGTCTCGATGTCCGCCGGCAGCGGCACGTCAGCCCAGTCGGCAGAATCCGGCGCCGGGCTCATGCACAGCTCGACCGGGCCAACGGCGGCAGCGCGCGCCTTACCCAGCGCCAGGTCGAGCATACGCGCCGCCAGTCGCGCCGCGCCCGCTTCGCCCAGCGCCGGAATCAGCCGGGTCTTGACCCGGCCCGGCACGGGCGCCTTGGCGAAGATCACGATGCGAACGGGGGTCATGACTCGTTCACCCTGTGCTTGTCGAATGGCATTTCATGAAATTGATTTTATTTGAGTTTGCGCTCATGGCTCGACATGGCTCCCTGTGAGCGATCGAAGGGCTTGCCACGAACGGAATACATCAGTGCTTTCTTGATGTCGGGTGTGAAATGAGCCTGCGCGAACTGGCCCGCAGGCTGGAGCGCGACGTCAAGTCCGTGCACCGGGATGTGCATGCCCTGCTGGCTACCGGACTGCTGGAAAAACCGAGAGCGGAAAAATCGTGTGCCCGTTCGACAAGGTGCGCGTCGATTTCACATTGGCGCAGGCGGCTTATGATGGCATCGAGGGATTATTGCGGAGCCTCGGCATCCTGACCTCAGCGCCCGTGTGCCTGGAACCTCGGATACACGGCGCCGGGATAGAATCGGAGTGTCCACTTTCACAAGGGGCTGCAATGCTGACCGTTTCCCTGACCGATACGCTTGAATCCGCCGTGATTGCCGCCGCACATCGTGCGGGCATGACCGTCGACGATTACGTGGCTGCCGTATGCGCGGATGCGCTGTCGCTCGAAATCGACCGTGCACGGCTGGATTCGTATCTCGCCGGGACGCCGGCCGTGCCGCACGAAGCGGCACAAGCCTGGCTGTCTGATCTGGCGGCGGGCCGGCGCACCGAATGCCCGCGCTAATCTGGCACCCGGATGCGCTTGACGACGTTGCCAGACTCTATGATTTCTGGCCCCCGTCAGTCCATCGGCCGCTCAACACGCTGCCCGCGTGATCAAGACGGCCGCCGAAAGGATCGCAGACAATCCGCATATAGGATTACCGCACGCCGAGTTCAGGGAATGGCCCGAGCGGTTCGGGCGCGGCGCTTATGTTCTCCGGTATCACATCCTGGTCAGCGGCGAGTGCTGATTACCCGTGTCTGGCACAGTCGCGAACTTCGCCAGGGCTGATGCATTTCACGGATCGGTCGATCAGCATGACGCAACTGGACGCAGTATGTTGGTGACGCTGGCTTGCGCAGCTTTCCTTTCACCTCTGCAACGGATTCGATACGGTGGTAAGCCTTGGCGTGCGTCTCGGAATATAGGGCTAGGCTATCGAAACATCAGTTGGTAATCATCGGTTGTGGCGGATCGTCCTGAAGGCTCATGTGCTCCAGCCTCCATTGCTTGAGCATTTCTCGCTGCGCCACGGTGATGGCGTTGTCTGACATTGGATCGCAATACTGGAGGCAAATGTTCTGCCAACCAGCTTGTTCCGAATAAAACGCTGTGCTGAAAAGCACTTCCAGCGCGTGTGCTGCCGCTTTAGCAACTGCGGCGGCAGTGGGTTCGTCCTTGGCGCTGTCGTACAAGACATTAATGCCCAACTGGTACACATCATCAGGTGCCTTGCGCTCAATATTTACCCCCTCGTCCAAATCGAACAGCAGGCCACGTATGTGCTCGCCACCATCAGAGAGGATGAGTTCGATCTTCTTGAGAAAGGTACGCCTACCTGGAATAACGGCGGCTCGTAGGCGATCCTCGAAAGCCTCTGGGAAAGCAGCACGGTGGTAACGAGCTGCAAGCCATCGCTGGAGAATTCCAATTCCTCGGCCGCCCAGCTCTATATCGTTCCGAGGGGAAAGCTCGAACAGCTTCTGCTTTTCGATCTTCTGCTTGGCCGTGGCCATCAACTCGAGGAAGACAGGGCCATCCGGGGTCTGATATTCGATGTGAAGCCTACGTGCGGTTTTTCCGTAGGAGTCTCCACCCAGCTTGTCGATGTGCCGGCCAACAATCAGCTCAGCTAACGGCTCCTTTTCTATCTCGGCAGTCAGATCGCAGTCGTGAGAAATGACGACAACGAATGTGGCACCAGCATCCTCCTGAGCGCAGCAGCCAAGCGCTACTGCTGCCTCGCCAGTGAGTAGATCACCTTGACGCCAAGAGAACTGCCGGCCGGAGTCTGCCATCTACAGACGCCCTAAACTTCTTCATTGAGATGGGGCGCCCCAAACTCAGTAGAAGATAGTTGCGGCTTCTGGCGGCCAGCTAGTCGGGCGGCAAGCCGCTTTCTCTGCTCAGACTCTCGCGCCACCGTACCAACGAGCTGCCGTGCGAGGTCGACAACCTCTCCATCGGTCTGTACTGCCTCCAGAATCGACATCCCGCCACTGACCTTGCGTCGCAATGTCTGTGGCAATGCATCAACTCCGGACTCTAGGATGACATCAACCGCCTGTGCTAGCTTTGAGATGCGCTCAGCGTTTCTCGTCGATAGCGGGCCACCCTTGATCCATTCGTGCACCGCTTGCCGAGACACACCGCACACCTGAGCAAGCTCAGTAACGGAGATTTTCGTGAATTGCCGGATGTGCGAAATATCTTCTGCTGTGGCAGATGCAGCACTCCCGGTCGCTGTGCGCGAGCCATCGACCTCGATCTGATTAATTGACCAACTCGACGTCGCCGTACTTGCCTGCACGTAGGCAGGCAGGAGCAGGCCGAATGTTCCAGCCACACAATAGACCAGCACACGTCCGCCAATCTTCTCGCGAATGCTGGTTGGTTGCTCTTCAAAATCTTCATCAAAGGCCACCGCAGTGGCACGATGAATTTGTCGTGCCGGCTCGGTTGGCCGATATTGTGCAAACATGACTGTTCTCCCTGCCTTCAGCTATTCCACGCATCCAGTGCCGACTGGGTCACGATGGCATTAAATGCAACGTCAATGCCACTCCTAAGTGCCTTTAGCTGACTCCTTAAAGCTTCCAGATTCATCGTGTGGCGCCCCTCAATTGAGGCATCGGTATCAACGATAGCGTGGACGCCATTGATCTTCTGAAATCGCTCGGAAATCTTAACCCCGATGGGTTGAATGTCCATCGGGAAACCCAGCGGCCCAGCCTGGATAATGGTTCTGGCTAATATGGCGCATTCACTGGTTCTGAAATGGGTTTCGGAAAAAGAGTGTGTTACCTGAACCTCTTCGGGCAACTTGCTGCTTAGGCCCAAAACACCGGAAGCCAAATAGTCTGGAAGACCTTCCTCTCCATTTGGCGGAACAACTGCATCCAAATATCGCAGGCCGACTCGCTCAGTATGGGCAAGCGTTACGCACTCATGGACAATGCCTACACCCTTCATGAATTCATCTGCAAATGTATCGAAGGTATCGTATTCAGTCGTGTGAAAGGAAATTGCGTTCTGCTCAACGATGAACCCTTGAGTATTGTCAGAATTGAAAAACATCAAGCGCTCCACGCGTTCTACAATGGGAGGCTGACCTTGCTGTTCATCACCTACTTGCGACATAAGCGAAAAAGCCATGGCCACCCCCTTCTTGAAGTCAGGGTAGCCAACCTTCCGCATCCGATCCTGAATTTCGTCGGTGTACGCGCCCAGGCGCAACACGGGATTGTGCCGAACTTGGGCGATGGTGAAGTACACCGGTGCGCTCTTCATCTTCTCACCCATCACGCTCTCCTCTTGACAGTCGGTTTTACACTTTACACTTTAGTTGACAGCTTGTGAAGTCACTGGTTCAGCGCTAGAAGGGAATGTCCTGTTTTACACAAGCGGCTCGAAAGTCTCTTCCGGGTCGGGGGCCACCGGCCTAAATCGGAAAAGCTGCCGTTCATGATGATTCTGTAACCTCTGGCCATTGATCAGCCCGTTACGGACGTGCATGCGCCGGGCCGCCCACGGCAGCAATGGCCGATGACTTGCCATCCATGCCGGTTCAGTCGCCGGCAGCTTACTAAGGTGCACCGGCCGTCTGGGAACGCATGGTTTCGGATCACTCAGTGACCGCATGGCCGTTACTTGCCTGACATGTGCTTCGCCTCATAGCGGACACTCGCACGAACTGGCAGGTTTCCTCAACCGATCAGACCAGACCGGGAAGAGGAACCAATCCGAAGCGCTCCGTAATCCCCGCCCCCATTCCCCCAACAACACGCGCAACCGAGGCGTTTAGCCTCACGCTCCTGGGTGATACCGCGCAGCCAGTTGCGCCGCCGGAACGCCGCGCCAGTAATCAAGCCGCAGCCGCCACATGAGCAGGATGGTGCGCCAGGCGCCGTGCCGTTCCCAGCGCCGTCCCGAGGTCGTGACCCGCGCGCGCAGACAGGCCGGCGGGCCGATGCGCTTCAGGCGTTTCGACAACTCGATGTCTTCCATCAACGGCTGGTCCGGGTAGCCGCCCACGGCGTTGAAGGCGGCGCGGCTGACGAAGATCGCCTGGTCGCCGGTGGCGATGCCGCTGAGCCGCGAGCGCAGATTCATCATGGCTGCGATGACCGGCAGCCAGCCCGAGCGGCCCGCTATCTTCACGTCGAAGCGGCCCCAGGCGTGATGCATCAAAGCCTTTTCGATGAGACCCGGCGCATTGTCGGGCAACTGCGTATCGGCGTGCAGGAAGATGAGCGCGTCGCCGCGCCCGATGCGCGCGCCACAGTTCATCTGGATCGCGCGCCCGCGTGGGCTGGCGACAACGTGATCGGCCAGCGGCCGCGCAGCGTCCGCCGTGCTGTCGCTGCTGTCGCCGTCTACCACGATTACCTCATGCCCCTGCTCGCGAAGCGCCTGCAAGGGCGCCAGGAAAGCGGCAATATCCTGGGCTTCGTTGAGGACGGGAACGACGATGGAAAGGCGCATGCGGGGTCACGCCTTTTTTCGCTTTCTGGCGATCCGCACGCCCAGCAGGGCTGCCGGAAGCAGGTGCCAGAGCACATCGAAAATGTCGATGGCGCGTGTCAGGGTGCCTTGGGACAACATGCGCATTTTTTCCAGCAGATGCGGCTCCGGAACGAAGGGCGCGCCCAGCATGAAAAGTGTCAGCAGCACAAGCAGGGGCAGCGGGATGCGGTCGATGAATTGCATGTCTATCTTTCCTTGAGTGCGCTAGTTTCCTTGAGTGCGCCAGGGTGCGCCGAGTAATTCGTCATTGCGAGGAGCGTAGCGACGCGGCAATCCAGAAATGCCTGCTTAATCAGTACGCTGGATTGCTTCGCTTCGCTCGCAATGACGGCCATATTGAATTTCATCCATAGGAATTCTTTTTGCGGACAAATCTATCGCAGCCGCCAGGCATGGAAGCGCTCGACCCAGCGCAGCAGTGCTTGCGGCGCGTGCGCCTTCTTCCAGACGCCGGCTGCGTACTTGTTGGCCTCCGCCAGCGTCGGGTAGATGTGCAGGGTGCCGAGGATCTTGTTGAGCCCGATGCCGTGCTTCATCGCCAGCACGAACTCGGCGATGAGGTCGCCGGCGTGCTCGCCGACGAGGGTCACGCCGAGGATCCTGTCGCGGCCCGGCACGGTCAGCACCTTGACGAAGCCGTGCGTCTCGCCGTCGACGATCGCGCGGTCGAGATCGTCGAGGTCGTAGCGGCTCACCTCGTAGCGGATGCCCTGTTCCTTCGCTTCCTGTTCGTTGAGGCCGACGCGCGCCACCTCCGGATCGACGAAGGTCGCCCACGGGATCACCGAATAATCCACCCTGAATTTCCTGAACGGGTCGAACAGGGCGTTGACCGCCGCGTACCAGGCCTGATGCGCGGCCGTATGGGTGAACTGGAACGGCCCGGCGACATCGCCCGCGGCGTAGATGTTGGGGTAGTTGGTCTGCAGGAAGGCGTTGGTCTCGATGGTGCGGGAGGTCTTCACCCCCAGTTCCTCCAGTCCGTAGCCCTGCAGATTGGCGACGCGACCGACGGCGAGCAGCACCGCATCGAAGGGGATGCGCACGTCGCCATCCGCGTGCTCGGCGATGAGAATTTTCTCGCCGTTCTCGACGACGAACTGTTTGGCCTTGTGGCCGGTGCGTACGTCGATGCCTTCGGCGCGGAAGCGCGCGGCGACGAGTTCGGACACCTCGGGGTCTTCGCGGTTGAGGATGCGCGGCCCCTGCTGAATCTGGGTCACCCGCGCGCCGAAACGGGCGAAGGCCTGGGCCAGTTCCGAGCCGATCGGCCCGCCGCCCAGCACCAGCAGACGGCGGGGCAATTCGCGCAATTCCCAGACGGTGTCGGAGGTCAGATAGCCCACCGCGTCGAGGCCGGGAACCGGCGGCACGAAGGGACGCCCGCCCGCCGCGATGACGATGCTGCGCGTCGTCAGCCGCTGCGTGCTGCCGTCGTGGCGGACGACTTCCACTTCCCAGGGGGAAACGAGCCTCGCCGCGCCTTCGATCACCTCAACGCCGAGTCCGCTATAGCGCTCGACCGAGTCGTGCGGCTCGACCGCCCGCACTACGCGCTGCACGCGTTCCATCACCGCGGCGAAATCGAATTCGGCACGGGCTTCGCGGATGCCGAATTCCTTCGCCCGCGCCAGCTGCGACAGGAATTTCGCCGAACGGATCAGTGCCTTCGACGGCACGCAGCCGGTGTTGAGGCAGTCGCCCCCCATCCTGTGCTTCTCGACCAGCGTGACTTTGGCTTTCACTGCGGCGGCAATGTAGGCCGTCACCAGCCCGGCGGAACCGCCGCCGATCACCACCAGGTTGCGCTCGAAGCGGCGCGGTTTTTTCCAGTCGCTCAAGGCGACACCGATCCTGCTTCATCGAGCGCGCCGCCGCAGCTGCTGCCCTGGCCGGCGGTGCAGCCGTAGCAGTGGTCGGCGATCTGGATGGGCCGTCCGGCGGCAGCACGATCCAACAGATCGGAGAGCGTCGCCAGTCCTTGCAGGGGCAGCCCCAGCATCTGGTTGAAGTCGCAGTCGTACAGCCGTCCGCGCCAGTCCACGCTGACCAGTTCCCGGCACATGACCTGCTCCAGGTTGTGGGAGTTGTGGCTGGCCTTCAGCAGCTGCATGTAATCGGCGAACTGTCCCCGGGAAACCAGCGTGCTGCCGAAGCGCAGGATGGGCATGTTGGCCAGGCTGTAGAGCCGGTTGAAGACGATGCCGTAGCGGGCGTTCAGTTCTTTTTTGTAGGCGGCTTCCAGGCCGGCCTGGGGCGGGGGCAGGCTGGGGCCGGGCGGGTTGTAGACCAGATGCAGGTCCAGGCCGCTGCCTGCCTTCCCGTAGCCCAGGGCATTGAGCCGCCCGAGCCCGGCAATGCTGCGCTCGAACACGCCCTTGCCGCGCTGCCCGTCGACGTTTTCCTCGAGGTAACACGGCAGCGAGGCCACGATTTCGACGCCTTGCGCGGCGAGGAAATCGGCCAGGTCTTCCTCGCCCGGCTCCGACAGGATGGTGAGATTGCAGCGGTCGATGACCTTCACCCCCAGACGCCGGGCCGCTTCGACCAGCCAGCGAAAACGCGGGTGCAGTTCCGGCGCGCCGCCGGTCAGGTCCAGCGTGGAGATTCCGCGCGCCGTCAGCACGCGCGGGATCAGTTCAACCGTTGCGTCCGCCATCTCCTCGGTGCGATTCGGGCCGGCGTTGACGTGGCAATGCAGGCAGCTCTGGTTGCAGCGATAACCCAGGTTGACCTGCAGCGTGGCGAGCCGGTCGCGGTGCAGCGCGGGGAAGTCCGTTGCCTGAAGGAGGGGAAGCGTGTTGTGCATGGAGCGGCGGGATTCAGTGCATGGCGCGATACCTGCATTTTGCATCAGGAAAACTTCATTTGGCCGGATCAATAGCGCCAAGTGAAATTGAAGTTATAGAACGATCCTCGCCGCGCGAATTCCCGCTGCCGGGATAGGCTCAGTCGGTGGCCGGAAAAAAGCAGGCTGCCTATCGAGGAACGGCGATCAGGGAAGCATCATGCCGCGGATGGTGTAGAACAGCACGGCGGCCATGAGGGCGGAAACCGGTACGGTGATCAGCCACGCGGCCACGATGCGCATCAGCGCGGAACGCTTGACCAGTTCCTGGCGGTAGATGCTTTTCAGGCCCTTGCGTTCCTTCTTGGTCAGGTGGCTTTCTTCGACGGCCTGTTTGCTTGCCTTCAGTCGCGCGAGCATGGCGCCCTTCTCCTCGAAATCGGCGGCGCGGAATCTTTCCAGATAGGCCTCCACGATTTCCCGGTCATGTCCCTCGTGGTGCTCCTCGATGGTTTCGATCATCCGTCCGTAATGCGCCTTGATGTATTCGCGCAGGAAGCCGACGCCGAATACCGCGCCCACGGCAATGTGGGTGGAACTGACCGGCAGCCCGAGTTGCGAGGCGAGGATGACGGTAATGGCCGCCGCCATGGCAATGCAGAAGCCACGCATCTGGTCCAGTTCGGTAATGCCCGACCCCACGGTTTTGACCAGTTTGGGGCCATACAGCGCCAGGCCGAGCGAAATGCCGATGGCGCCCACCAGCAGCACCCAGAGGGGAATGGCGGCCCTGGCAACGACCGCCCCATGCTCGATCGCTTCGTTGATGGCGGCCAGGGGGCCAATCGCGTTGGCGACGTCGTTGGCGCCATGCGCGAAGCTCAGCAGGGCCGCGGAAAAGATCATTGGGAGGGTGAAAAGCGTGTTCACCCCCTGCTTTTTGTTTTCCAGACGGGCGGAGACGGTGGCCATGCTCGATCGCGTGATGGCATAGGTGGCCACGGCGAAACCGGTCCCGATCAGCGCAGCCGTGCCAAAGCCCACTTTCCATATCTGCGTCAGCCCCTTCAACACCAGATAGGTGCTGAAGGCCCAGGCCATCGCCGCCAGCAGGAGGGGGACCATTTTCCTGGCGGCCTGCAGCATGTCGGGTTTATAGGTGATGGTGCGCTTGATCAGATAGAGAAAGGCGGCGGCGATCATCCCGCCCATTACCGGAGAAATGACCCAGCTTGCGGCGATCTGCCCCACTGCGCCCCAGTTGGCGACGCCAAGTCCGCCGGCGGCGACGCCTGCGCCCAGCACCCCGCCGACGATGGAATGGGTGGTGGAGACCGGCGCCCCGGCCGCCGTGGCGATGTTGAGCCAGAGCGCCCCGGCGAGCAGGGCCGCGGTCATCAGCCAGATGAAGACATCGACGTCGGCGATGGCATCGGGGTTGATGATCCCGCTTTTGATGATGCCCACCACGTCGCCGCCCGCGATGATGGCGCCGGCCGCCTCGAAGACGGCCGCGATGAAGATCGCGCCGGTGAGGGTGAGCGCCCGGGAGCCCACTGCCGGGCCGATGTTGTTGGCCACGTCGTTGGCGCCGATGTTGAGCGCCATGTAGCCGCCGATCATCGCCGCGACCATCAGGGAGTAATTGATTTCGCCGCCGCGCATGGCGATGAACAGGATGATTCCCACCAGGAAAAGCAGGGCCGTGCCCATCCGGAACATTTCCTGCCGTCCCTTGTTGGCGGCCTGTTCCAGCTTCAAGAGTTTTTCGAGTTCCATGCTGCTGCCGGCTTCCGCTTTTTTGAGTTAACCGGAATGTAACAAATGCCGGGGGAAAGCCTCTCACGCAGCGCGGGCGCGAATGCATCCCTATGTGTCGCGCCGCCGCATCAGGCGGCCATCTCCTTCGCCAGCGCGTTGCGGCGCCCGGTTTCGCTGCCGGTGAGCGCGAAGCCCTGCAGACGGCCGTTATCGTCAAGGTGCAGCGCGCAGATGCCGGTCTCGCCGCATTCGACTTTCCAGCTGCCCGCCGCGCCGATCCTCGGCGGCAGCACCGCGACCGGGTGCGCCGGGGTTTTCACCATCACCGGCATCGCCGGATAGACCACCGCAGTCGGCGTGCCGGCGAGGGTGGCGGCGAGTGCGCGCGCCTGCACCATCAGCGGCTGCACGTAGGGCAGGTTAAGGCCTTCGACCTCGGCGCAGTCGCCCATTGCGTAGACGTCCGCCGCGCCGGTTTCGAGCAGGCCATTGGTCTGGATGCCGCGCCCGACCGGGATGCCGGCCGCCTGCGCCAGCTGGGTGCGGGGCCGCAGGCCGATTGCCGAGAGCACCGCATCGGCTTCGACGGTTTCGCCATTGTCCAGTTCGAGCCGGCAGCCGTCCGCAATCTGCTCGACGCGCTTTGCGCTGCGCCCGAAATGCCATCGCACGCCCAGCGCGGCGAGACGGTCGGCCAGGCGCTGGCCGGCTTCGACCGGCAACAGGCGCTCCAGCGGCCAGCCGCCCAGATGCACCACGTCGACCGCAAAGCCGGCGTGCGCCAGATCGTTGGCGAACTCGCAGCCGATGAGGCCGCCGCCGAGCACGGCGATGCGCTTTTTGCCGTCGATGGCGCTGCGGAAGGCGGCGTAATCGGCCAGGTCGTTCACCGCCAGCACGCCGGCGGCGCCGCTGCCGGCAAGGCCATGCGGAAACGGGTCGGCGCCGAGTGCGAGCACCAGCTTGCCGTATTCCAGTTCGCCGTGCTCGGTGCGGATACGCCGGCCTTGCGTGTCGATCGCGGTGACGCGGGTGTGCGCCAGCACCCGCGCATTCAGGTCGTCCGCCATTTTCTCCGCGCTGGCGCCCGCCAGCACTGCCGCGGTCTTGCCCGCGGCGAGCGCATTCGACAGGTTGGGCTTGGAATAGAACGCGCCGTCGTCCGCGGTGACGAGCGTGACTGGCGTGACCGTATCGCGCTTGCGGATTTCCTTCAGCAGGGTGTAGCCGGCGAGGCCGGAACCGACGATGACGATGGCTTGCATGGGGAGACTCCTTGAGTGGGGCGGCGCGCGGGCGCGCCGCCTTGCAGGGTGAAGACGATCAGGCAGCGGTGACTTCAGCCATTTCGAAATCCGCCTTCGAGACGCCGCAGTCCGGGCATTCCCAGCCTTCCGGCACGTCTTCCCAGCGGGTGCCGGGGGCGATGCCATGCTCCGGATCGCCTTTTGATTCGTCATAGATGTAACCGCAAACGATGCATTGCCAAGCTTTCATGATGTGTCCTTTCAGTTGAATGATCTTCAGTAATTCGTTCAGGCGGTGATCGCGTCTTTTTGCGCCTGGTAATGCTTCGCGTGCTTCTCTTCGACCTTGGCCAGCGCGGCGAAGCGCTTGGCGGCCTTTTCCAGCACGCTCTTGAACATCTCGGCGTGTTCCTTCGACTCCGCGATCTGCTCGTCGATCTCGGCCACCGCGGCGTCATGGCCTTCCTGCATCGCTTCGTGGCGGAACTTCGGATACATCTCGGTGTATTCGTGGGTCTCGCCGTCGATCGCGTACTGCAGGCACTTGGCCGGGGTCATGGTCTCGTCGGCGAAGAGCAGTTCGGCGTGGCCGAAGGCGTGCTGCATCTCCTGCGCGGCGGTGTCCTCGAACACCCTGGCGGTCGCTTCGTCGCCGGCCTTGCGGCACTGGCGCGCGAACCACATGTACTTGACGTGGGCCATCGATTCGCCGGCGAAGGCGGCTTCAAGATTCTGGATGGTCGGGGATTTCGTGTTCTGCATGATGCGCTCCTTATGGTTGATTTGCGTTGTCAATTACGACAGGACGAATGATAGATATCAGCAATAAATAGATCCAACGGATAATCTGGATGGATACGATTGAAAATATCAATCTCTGTATTCCGGGCAAGCGCTGTGCAACACTTTCCTTCCCCTCAACCCAGGAATTCCCCATGCGCCCCTTTCCGACCGCCGCCCTGCTCATCCTGGCCGCCCTGCCCGCTGCCGCCGCACCCCCCATCCTGCAGCCTGGCCTGTATGACATTTCCGTGCAGATCGTGATGAAAGGCATGCCGATGCAGATGCCGGTAATGAAGCTCCAGCAATGCCTCACCGATCGGGACATCGCAGACGGCAAGGCCTATGCCTCCAACAAAAACAAGGACTGCAAGATCGGCAAGCTCATTCAAAGCGGCAATCAGGTCAGCTACGATTTCAATTGCGCCATGGAAGGCGGCCAGCGCATGGTGGGTCGCGCCAGCGGCACCACGCATGCCACCGGCTACGACATCCTGATGAGCGGGCGCTTCGTCCCGGCGATGGAAGGCATGGGTGAATTCAGCCAGAAGCTAAGTGCAAAACGGCTCGGCGCCTGTAAATAAGGCGGCCCCGATCCGCTGATGGACTGGACGCTGTTCGGGTCGGCGCTGCTGTCGTCCACCCTGTTTCCGGGCGGCTCCGAAGCCCTGCTGCTGTATCGCCTGCACCAGGGCGCCGACCCGCTGGCGAGCGTGGCGGTTGCCACGGCAGGCAACGTGCTCGGCAGTCTGATCACCTACGGCATGGGGCGGTTCGGGCGGCGGGCGGTGGAACGGCGCAGCGGGAAAGCCGAACTGCGCGCTGCGCGCGCGGAGCGCTGGTTTGCCCGCTTTGGCCGCCCCAGCCTGCTGCTGGCCTGGCTGCCGGTGGTCGGCGACCCGCTGTGCCTGGTGGCGGGGGTGTTGCGCGTCGGGGTGGGCAGTTTTCTGCTGCTGGTGACGCTGGGCAAGCTGGCGCGCTATGCCGCGCTGGCGTGGCTAATTTAATCAGGCGCTACGCGCGCGCCAGCGCCTGAGCGCGGCTTCCATCCGCGCCATGCTGACGTAGAAGGTGGGCGTGATGTAGAGGGTGAGGAACTGCGAGAACAGCATGCCGCCGACAACGGCGATGCCGAGCGGCCGCCGCGCTTCGGCGCCGGCGCCGAAGCCGATGGCGATCGGCAGGGTGGCGACGATGGTGGACAGCGTGGTCATCATGATCGGGCGCAGGCGCACCAGGCTGGCCTCGACGATGGCGTCCTCGGCGCTCATCCCCGCGCGCTGCCGGGTGAGCGCAAAGTCGATCATCATGATGCCGTTCTTCTTCACCAGTCCCACCAGCAGGATGAGGCCGACGAAGCTGAAGATATTGAGCTCCACCTCCAGCAGCAGCAGCACCAGCAAGGCGCCTGCCCCCGCCAGCGGCAGCGCGGTGAGGATGGTGAGCGGATGGCCGAGGTGTTCGTACAGCACCGCCAGCACCATGTAGATGACGAGCACGGTGAACAGCAGCAGCCAGGGCAGGGTGACGGTCGACTCCTGGAATTTCTGCGCCGCGCCGGTGAGCTCGGCGCTGACCTCGGCCGGCAGCACCTCGTTGGCGGCGGCCAGCGCGGCATCGAGCGCGGCGTTGAGCGACGCGCCGGGCGCCAGGTTGAACGACAGCGTGACCGCCGGCTGCTGCCCGTAGTGATGCACCGCGATCGGTCCCACCCCGGGCTCGACCCTCGCCACCGCGTCGAGCCGGGTCAGTTCGCCCGACACGGTCCTTAGCGGCAGCTGGCCGATGATGGCCGGATTCAGCTGCGCTTCGGGCAGGATGTTCAGGCTGACCGTGTACTGGTCATCGACGCCGTAGATCTCGCTGATGCGGCGTCCGCCCAGCGCGTCGTACAGGACCTGCTGCACCTGCTGCGCGCTGATCCCCAGCCGCGCCGCCTGCACCGGATCGAGGATCACGCGCAGTTCGGGGTTGCGCAGCTCCAGGTTGCTGTTGACGTCGAGCAGCAGCGGCACTTCGTCGAGGCGCTTCTCGACCGCCGCAGCGGCGGCTTTCAGCGCCTCGAAATCGCTCGACTTCAGGGTCAGCTGGTAGTCGCTGCTGGAAATCAGCGAGCCGACGTTGATCGACGCCGGATTCTGCAGCGTGACGTTGACGCCGCCGACCTGGCGCGTCGCCGCGCGCAGCTCGTCGATCACTTCGTCGGCGCCGATCCGGGTGTCGCGCGGCGTCAGGCGGATCACCAGCCGGCCGACGTTGGAGCCGGAGATGCCGCCGCCGGCCTGCCCGGCGGAGGACATCAGGCCTTCGACCGCGGGATGCTTCCGCACGATGTCGGCGAGGTGTTGCTGGCGGGTGGAGAGCTCCTCGAACGGGATGCCTTCCGGGTACTGGATGCTGGCGAAAACCATCCCGGAATCGACGCGCGGAATGAAGCCCTGCTTGACCTGGCCGGCCAGCCAGACCATGCCGCCCAGCACCGCCGCCGACAGCAGCAGCATGGCGCCGCGATGGCGCATGCTGGCGCGCAGGCTGGCGCCGTAGAAATTCTGGAAACGCCTGAAGCCGGCCTCGAAGCCGCGCGACAGGGGGTTGTTGAGCGCTTCGTGCGACAGCCCGCGCGCGCACAGCATGGGAGTGAGGGTCAGCGCCACCACGCCGGACAGCAGCACGGCGACGGCGATGCTGATGGCGAATTCCTGGAACAGGCGCCCGATCATGCCGCCCATGAACAGGATCGGCAGGAACACCGCCGCCAGCGACGCCGTCATCGACACCACGGTGAAGCCGATTTCCTGCGCGCCGTCGAGCGCGGCCTGATAGCGCGACTTGCCCATGTCGAGATGGCGCGTGATGTTCTCGATCACCACCACCGCGTCGTCGACCACGAAGCCGATCGCCAGGATGATCGCCATCAGGCTCAGATTGTTGAGGCTGTAGCCCGCCAGGTGCATGAAGGCGAAGGTGCCCAGCAGCGAGCTCGGCAGCACCAGCGCGGCGATCAGGGTGGCGCGCAGGTTGTGCAGAAAGGCGAAGATGACCAGGATCACCAGGATCAGGGCCAGCACCAGGGTGAAGTTCACCTCGTGCAGCGTGTCCTTGACGAAGCGCGAGCGGTCGGAATGCACCTGCAGCTTGACCCCGTCGGGCAGGTCGGCCTCAATCTGCGGCAGCATCGCGCGGATGCGCTCGGCCACCTCGACCGTATTGGCCCCCGGTTGGCGCTGCACCGCCAGCACGATGGCACGGGTGCCGTTGTACCAGGTGCGCGTCTTGTCATTTTCGACGCTGTCTTCGGCGCGCCCCAGATCCTTCACCCTGAGCGCCACGCCATCCTTGTAGGCGACGATGATGTCGCCGAAATCTTCCGCGTTGGCGAGCGACACCGGCGCCTTCACCGAATAGGCGCGGCTGGCGCCGTCGAGCGTGCCCGACGGCAGATTGGCATTGGCCGACTGCACGGCCTGGATGACGTCGGGAAAACTCAGCCCGCGCTGCTGCAGCTTGGCGGGGTCGAGATACAGCCGCAGCGCGTATTTCTGCGAGCCGAACACCAGCACCTGCGCCACGCCGCTCATGCCCGACAGGCGCTGCGCCACCCGCGAGTCGGCCACCGCATCGAGCTCGGTCAGCGGCAGGCGCTCGGCCGACAGCGCCAGATACAGGATCGCCGCATCGGCCGGATTGATCTTTCTTATTTGCGGCGGATCCATCCCGGCGGGCAGGTTGCGCGCCGCCTGCGCGATCGCGGTCTGCACGTCCTGCGCGGCGGCGTCGATGTCGCGCGAAAGCTCGAACTGCAGCGTGATGCGGGTCGAACCCTGGCTCGACTGCGAGCTCATCGACTCGATCCCTGACACCGTCGACAGCTGGCGCTCCAGCGGCATCGCCACCGTGTTGGCCATGGTCTCGGGGTTGGCGCCCGGCAGGCTGGCGGTGATGCGCAGGGTCGGAAAATCGACCTGCGGCAGATCGTTGACCGGCAGCTGCTTGTAGGCCAGCGCGCCGAACAGCACCATCGCCAGCACCAGCATCAGCGTGGCGACCGGGCGTTCGATGAAGATGCGCGACAGGTTCATGGGAAAGAGAAGAATTGATCCGCGAAGGGCGCAAAGGGATGCGAAGAAAACATCCGGACAGGCTTTACCCGTTTCATGGTTTTTCTTCGAGCGTGACCTTGCCGCCCGCCTTCAGGCGTTTGGGGATTTCGACCAGCACCGCCTCGCCCGCCTGCAGTTCGCCCTCGACCACCTGCCGGCCATCGAGGCTATGCGTCGCGCGCACCGGCTGCACCACTGCGCGGCCGTCGCGCACCACGTAGACATAGGCGCCGTCCTGGCCGTACTGCAACGCCGCCTCGGGCAGCACCATGACGTCGGCGAGGCTGCCCAGCAGCAACCGCAGCCGCACGCCCTGGCCGGGCAGCAGCGCGCCCGGCGAACCCTCGAGCCGCACCTTCAGCGGCACCGCGCCGGTGGCAGGGTCGAGCTGGGTGTCGACGAACACCAGTTCGCCGCGCGCGGCGGGCGTCGGCTGGCCTGTCGCGCCGGGCAGGTCCGGGTACGCCTCGGCCATCACCCTGCCCGCCGCGCGCGCCGCGTCAAGCTGCGGCCAGTCGGCCTCGGCCAGCCCCGCGCGCACGTCCAGCGCACCTGGCGCAACGATCGTGGTGAGCGGCTCGCCGCCGGCCTGCACCAGGCTGCCCTGGCGGATTGCGATGCGCCCGACGCGTCCGGCGATCGGCGAGCGGATCTGGGCGTGCCCGACCTCGATGCGCGCCGCCTCCAGTTCGGCGCGCGCGCTGCCGGCGCGCGCGCGCGCGGTTTCCAGCGCCACCTGGGCGTCGTCGAATTCCTGGCGGCTGATGTAGCCCGGCTGCATCAGCGGCGCCAGGCGCGCCAGCTTCTGTTCCGCCTCGGCGGTTTCGGCGCGCGCGCCGGCCAGCGCCGCCTGGCTTTGCGCGATGCGCGCCTGCGCCGGCCGCGCATCGAGCGTGAACAGCACCTCGCCCGCCCGCACCTGGGCGCCTTCCTGCACATGCTGGCGCAGCACCGTGCCGCTGGCCTGGGCGACGATGACCACCTGCTGCGCGGCTTCCAGCGTGCCGGGCAGATCGATCACGCGCGGGAAGTCGCGCACCGCCACCGGCACGGTCTTCACCGCAAGCGCCTGCTCGCCGCCCTGCTTGCCGTCACCGGTTTCCGCGAACTGGGTGCGAACCACCACGCCGGCGATCAAGGCCAGCACGATGACGATGACGAGCAGGCGAACTTTCATGGGGTGCTCTCGGGGGTAATGGCGGGCAGGCGGCCCAGCGCATGGTTGAGACGGGAAAAGGCGGCCAGCCAGTCGGAATCGGCCTGCGCCTGCGTCTGCCGCGCGCGCGCCAGATCGGCCTGCGCGGTCAGCCATTCCAGCAGGCTGCCGACGCCGGCGATGTAGCGCGCCTCGGCGGCCTGCGCCGATTCGCTGGCGCTGTCGAACTGCACCGCCACGCCTTCGCGCCGATCCTGCGCGTGGCGCACGTCGTGATACGCCTCGGCCACGTTCAAGGCCACCTGGCTGCGCTGGCTGTCGGCCTCGGCCTGCAGGCGCTCGGCGTCGCGTTCGGCGGCGCGCGCCTGCGCCGCCAGCCGCCCGCCGTCGAACAGCGGCGCCGACAGGTTCACGCCGACGCTGTAGGAAGTCGACGGCGACCGCTCGTCTTCCAGGAAGAAGGTCCGACCGGTATTGGCGGCCAGCGACAGGCTCGGCCAGCGCGCTGCCTGCGCACGTGCGGCCTCGGCGCGCGCGCTCGCTGCGGCGGCCTGCAGAGCGTGCAGATCGGGGCGCTGCTGCCCGGCTTCGGCCAGCAGTTCGGCCAGCAGGGTCGCGGCGTCCAACGCAGGCGGCAGTGCGGTTTCCCAGTCGAGCAGCAGCGGACGCGTCTGCTCGATGCCGGTCGCCTGTTTCAGCATGGCCTCGGCCTTGGCGATATCCCGCTCCGCCAGCTGCCGCGCCAGCGTCGCTTCGCTCAGGGCGGCGCGCGCACGCAACAGGTCGGCGCGCGCCGCCAGCCCGCCGCGCAGGCGCAACTCGACTGCGTCGAGGCTGGCCTGTAGCGCGGCTTCCTGTTCGGCCTGCGCCGTCCGCTGCGCGCGCGCGGCGAGCACCGCGAAATAAGCCGATTCGACTTCGGCGACCGTGTCCTGCAGCGTGCGGTTGTTGGCCAGCAGGCTGGCGATGAGCTGGTAGCGCTGGGCGTCGATGCTGGCTTCGCGTGCGCCGAAGTCGTACAGCACGTAGGCCAGGCCGAGGCTGGGGCCGTAGCGATGCAGCGTCGGCGCCGTTGTGCCGGAACTCGATAGTGCGCGGCTCTGGCTGAGGTTCAGTTGCCCGGTCAGCGTCGGCCAGTTGGCGGCCTCCGCGGCATCCAGCCTTGCCGCCTCGGCCTGGATGCCGAGCCAGGCGGCGCGCGCTTCGGGACGCCGGCGCAGGGCGTGCTCGGTCAGCGCGGCCAGGCTGTCGAAACGGATCGGGTCAAGCCGGGCGGGCGGCGCCTGGGGCGGCAGCGCATCGCGCTGCGACCAGAACGCGCCGGGGCGCTCAGGCAGGTCGAGCGCCGCCGCGCGGCCCCACGACCACGACGACCACAGCGCAAGCGATGCGCACAACAGGAGGCGATGCGGAATGGGGTTCAAGGTGAAGCGATTCTAAACGAGTCTCAAACCCGGCTGGGTAGAACATACGCAAGCTCCGATGAACGCGAGATGAATGCGAGCCGATCCAGGACGACAGTCTGCTAGACAGCTTCCACGTCGCCGGGCAGTGCATTTTTCAGGGTTTGCGCCAGCTGCTCGAAGGTCTCCGGGAACGGCGCACGGCGGCGCCACACCAGGGCGATGGTGCGCCCCGGCGGCGGCGACTTGAAGGGGCGGATTTCGACCGCCTTTTTGCTGACGCGCGGCCCGGCGTCCACCGCCAGCGCCGGCAGCAGCGTCAGCCCCAGCCCCATCGCCACCATCTGGCGCAGGGTTTCCAGGCTGGTGGCGCGCACCTCCTCGCGGCCGCGCGAGCCGGAGCCGCAGACGTCGAGCGCCTGGTCGCGCAGGCAGTGCCCTTCGTCGAGCAGCAGAAGTTTTTCGTTGATGATGTCGGACACCTTCAGCGAATCGCGTTTGGCAAGCGGGTGCCCAGCGGGCAGCGCGGCTAAAAACGGTTCGTAGAACAGCGGCTCGACGCGCAGGCTGTCGTCGTTGACGGGCAGCGCCAGCAGGCCGGCATCGAGCTTGCCGTTGGCCAGGTGTTCGAGGATCTGCGGCGTCATTTCCTCGCGCAGCAGCAGCCGCAGGTCGGGGTGCTTTTTGTGCACCAGGGTCAGCGCATGCGGCAGGTAATACGGCCCCAGCGTGGGGATCACGCCGAGATGAATCGTGCGCGCCATCGGATTCTGGGCGTGCTTCGCCAGTTCGCGGATGCGCTCGGATTCCTCGACGATGCTGCGCGCGGCTTGCAGGATTTCCTGGCCGATCGGCGTCGGGGTGACGCGCTTCAGGCTGCGGTCGAACAGCGTCACGCCGAGAAAATCCTCCAGCTTCTTGATCTGGGTGGACAGCGTCGACTGGGTGATGAAGCAGGCTTCCGCCGCGCGACCGAAGTGACCGTGGTCGGCCAGTGCAACCAGATATTTCAGTTCTTGCAGGGTCATGACGTCCGTTCGATTTTGTCAATGGATTAATTCTAGACTATTCATTATACAAATTTTCATTCATGGTCTTAAATGCGGACATTCCACTGTGGGATCGAGCACCAACAGGAGAGCGTCATGTCAGACACGCAATGTCCGTTTCATCACAAAACCGGTAGCGCCAAGTCGATCCGGGACTGGTGGCCGAACCAGCTGCCGCTGGAAATCCTGCACCAGCATGTCCCTCAGGTCAGCCCGATGGGGGCGGATTTCAACTACGCCGAAGAATTCAAGCGCCTCGACCTGGCGGCCGTGAAGAAGGACCTTGAGGCCCTGATGACCGACTCGCAGGACTGGTGGCCGGCGGATTACGGTCACTACGGCCCCTTCTTCATTCGCATGGCGTGGCACAGTGCAGGGACTTATCGCACCGGTGACGGTCGTGGCGGCGCAGGGCACGGCAACCAGCGTTTCGCCCCCCTCAACAGCTGGCCCGACAATGTCAACCTCGACAAGGCGCGCAGGCTGCTATGGCCGATCAAGCAGAAGTACGGCAGGAAAATCTCCTGGGCCGACCTCATCGTTCTCACCGGCAACGTCGCGCTGGAATCGATGGGATTCAAGACCTTCGGTTTCGCCGGCGGGCGCGAGGACATCTGGGCGCCGGAGCTGGACGTCTACTGGGGCAACGAAGAAAAGTGGCTGGATGACAGCGCACGCTATTCCGGCGAGCGGAACCTCGAAAACCCGCTTGCTGCCGTGCAGATGGGGCTGATCTACGTCAACCCGGAAGGCCCCGGCGGCAACCCGGATCCGCTCGGGTCCGGCCGCGACGTGCGCGAGACATTCGCGCGCATGGCGATGAACGATGAAGAAACGGTTGCGCTCACCTGCGGCGGGCACACCTTCGGCAAATGCCACGGCGCCGGCGATGCGGCGCTGGTCGGGCCGGCACCCGAGGCAGCCGGACTCGCCGAGCAGGGGCTGGGCTGGAAGAGCAGCTTCGGCAGCGGCAAAGGCGGCGACCAAATCGGCAGCGGCCTCGAAGGCTCGTGGACGCCGACCCCGACGCAATGGGACATGAGCTATCTGGACATGCTGTTCGGCAACGAGTGGGAATTGACGAAAAGCCCGGCGGGGGCCCATCAGTGGACGCCGAAGGTGGCAAACGACAGCAACATGGCGCCGGCCGCGCACGATGCGTCGAAGCGGGTGCCGATCATCATGACCGCGGCGGACATGGCGATGCGCATGGACCCGATTTATGAGCCGATCGCACGGCGCTTCCACCAGAATCCGGACGAATTTGCCGACGCCTTCGTCCGCGCCTGGTTCAAGCTGACCCACCGCGACATGGGACCCCGTTCGCGCTACCTCGGCCCCGAAGTGCCTGCCGAAGAGCTGATCTGGCAAGACCCCGTTCCCGCCGTCGATCATGCCTTGATCGACGACCAGGACGCCGCCGCCCTCAAGGGCGATATCCTGGCGTCCGGGTTGACCGTCCCGGAGCTGGTCTCGACCGCCTGGGCCTCGGCATCCACGTTCCGCGGCTCCGACAAGCGCGGCGGCGCCAACGGCGCGCGCATTCGCCTCGCGCCGCAGAAGGACTGGGAGGTCAACCAGCCGGATCAACTGGCCAGAGTGCTTGGCAAGCTCGAAGGCATCCAGCGCGCGTTCAATGGCGCGCAATCCGGCGGCAAGAAAGTCTCGATGGCCGACCTGATCGTGCTGGCCGGTTGCGCAGGCGTTGAAGAGGCCGCCAGGAATGCCGGCCACGCCGTGAGGGTTCCCTTCACACCGGGCCGCACGGACGCCTCGCAGGAACAGACCGACGTGGAATCCTTCGCCGTGCTCGAACCGATCGCGGACGGCTTCCGCAACTACCAGAAGGCCACCTACACCGTCTCGGCCGAGGAACTGCTGCTCGACCGCGCGCAGCTGCTGACGCTCTCCGCGCCCGAGATGACGGTGCTGGCGGGCGGCATGCGCGCGCTGAACGCCGACTTCGGACAGTCCCAGCATGGGGTCTTCACCCATCGGCCGGGAGCGCTCACCAACGACTTTTTCGTTAACCTGCTCGACATGAGCACGGCGTGGCAGCCGCTGTCTAAGGATGAAGCCGTGTTCGAAGGCGCCGACCGCAAGACCGGTGCAAAAAAATGGACCGGCACCCGCGTCGATCTGGTCTTCGGTTCGAATTCCCAGCTGCGGGCACTGGCGGAAGCCTATGCCTGTTCGGACGCGGAGGAGAAGTTCGTCCATGACTTCGTGGCAGCCTGGAACAAGGTGATGAACCTCGATCGCTTCGACCTTGCGTGAACTCGGAGACCTGACGACGGGTGGGGCGCAAAGCCCCGCCCAAACCATGAAAAGGAGAACACCATGATCGCTATGGGCATAACGAGCGCCACCTACGATGAATACCGGCCTGGACCAGGATGAGGCGTCGGGTATTGGCTAAAGTGAAACCATGAACACCGCCGCCCGTGCCTTGCAGGATTATTTTGCCGACCCGCGCCACGCCGCCACGCTCAAATTCGGCAGCGGCGGGCTGGCGCTCGCGCTGCTGGCGGCACTGCTGTGGGTGGCGTGGGCGCAGGGCGGCGCCCGGCTCGGCACGCCGATGGGGATGGCGCTGGCCGGCTCCGGCGTGGCGGCGCTGGCCACCGCGCTGGGCGCGCTGCCCGCGCTGTTCATCCGCAAGATTTCCACGCGCTGGGAAGATGTGATGCTGGGGTTCGGCGCCGGGGTGATGGCGGCCGCCGCATGTTTTTCGCTGATCCTGCCGGGCGTCGCTGCTGGCACCGACATTCTCGGCAGCAAGCTGGCAGGCGCCACCATCGTCGCCGTGGGGTTTGTGCTGGGCGCGCTGTTCCTGCTGCTGGCCGACAAGACGCTGCCGCACGAGCATCCCGGCGCCGGCCGCCACGGCCCCGGCTGGATGCATCTGCGCCGCGTCTGGCTGATGGTGTTCGCCATCGCCCTGCACAATTTTCCAGAAGGCATGGCGATTGGCGTCGGCTTTTCCGGCGGCGATACCGCTGTCGGGATGCCGCTGGCCGCGGCGATCGCGCTCCAGGACGTTCCCGAAGGCCTGGTGGTCGCCGTGGCACTGCGCACCGTCGCCTATGCGCCGTGGCAGGCGGCCGCCATCGCCGCGCTCACCGGACTGGCCGAGCCGCTCGGCGCCATCGTCGGCGTCGCGCTCACCTCGGGATTTGCGCCGCTCTACCCGGCCGGGCTGGGCTTTGCCGCGGGCGCGATGATCTGGGTGGTGTCGCACGAAATCATCCCGGAAACCCACCGCAAGGGCCACGAACAGGCCGCCACGCTCGGCCTCATCGGCGGCTTCGTGGTGATGATGATGCTGGACACCGCGCTGGGATAGCTTCTCCGATTCGCTTCAACCCAAAAGGCGCAAACAGGTCCAGCGCCGCGCCCGGAGGCCAACCCTTCCCGTTAGCGCAGCGACCCGGCGAGCTCCGACGTGGCTGCGGGAACCGGATGCTGCGGGTCCGCCAGCGCCAGCGCGTAAATCCGCTGCAGATCGTCTTCGCTGATGTCGACGAAGGTGTCGATCTGGGACAGGGCGTAGACCAGGCTGCTGTGCGGAATCATGCTTTTTTCGGCAGTCATGGCGACGGGTTGCATGCGCTGATGCCAGCTTTGCGGATAACGCCGCCAGGCGAAGGGGTAGTTAAATGCCACGGCCACGACCATCAACACGATGACGTTCAGCAGCACCGGGCTGAACAGATAGGCATAACCCAGCGCATGCACGACTTCTCCACCGAGCACCGCATAAAAGGCGGTGGCCGCGCCCGGCGGGTGCAGGCAGCGCAATTTGTACATGGCCGCGATCGACAGCGACACTGCCAGCGCGGCGGCCAGCATCGGCTCGCCGCCCAGCCAGCGCGCGCAACTGACGCCGATCAGCGCCGACACCAGGTGGCCGCCGAGCACCGGCCACGGTTGCGACATCGCGCCGTGCGGCGCGGCGAACAACAACACGGCCGAGGAACCCATCGATGCAATCGCCAGCACGCCGCCATGGCCGTCGAGCCAGAAATGGCTGACCCACAGCGCCGCCAGGATGCCGAGCAGGCCGCCCACCGCCGAAATCAGGTGCTCTCGTTCCGAAACCGAATAAGCCAGTCTGCGTACCATTATTATCGTGAACCTTCCGGATGAATGCAGCGGGGGGAAACATGGCGATACCCGAGAGAATCCCCTCAAGCCGCGCCGGCGTGAAGCGCGGTTGCGCCGTCAGCCCGTGCTCCAGGCGCGCGGGCGCCGCATGCCGGCGATCATGCATGCCTGCTTGACGTAGCCGTAGGGAAACAGCTCGAACAGCTTTTTGTGCGCGTCTTTCCCCATGCGCCCAGCCAGATGCTTGATGACGAAACGGGCATCGGCGATGACCTGGTGTTCCTCGAAGTAGTCGCGCATGAAGCGAATAACGTCCCAGTGGTCGTCGTTGAGCTGGATATTCGCTTCCTCGGCCAAGGCCTGGGCCACGTCCTCGTTCCAGTCGGCGGGCTCGATCAGATAGCCTTCTCCATCACGTTCCGGCATCAAGGCCGCGAGGTCGGGTGTTTGATTCATGGCGGACTCCTTTTGCTTTTGCAATGAGGCTAGTTTAGAGATCCCTTATATATCTATCAAACGATTAATTTTGGTGTCTAATGTCGAAAAACCCGATAGATAAGACATGGACACCGAACTCGCCCGCACTTTCCTGACAGTGGCCGCCACCGGCAATTTCGTTTCTGCCGCCAGCCGCCTGCACGTCACGCAATCGACCGTAAGCGCGCGCATCCATTCGCTGGAAACGACGCTGGGCGCGCGCCTGTTCCAGCGTGGGCGCAATGGCGCGGAGCTGACGCCTGCAGGCAAGCGTTTTATGCGCCACGCCAAGCACCTGGTACGCACGGTCGAGCAGGCGCGCCACGATGTCGGCCTGCCGCATGGCTTTCGCGATGTGCTGACGCTGTCGGGCCGCATCGCGCTGTGGGAAGGGTTTCTGCCGCGCTGGGTGGCCTGGATGCGCGAGGCCGCGCCGGACGTTTCGCTGCGTCTCGAAATCGGCTTCGAGGCCGACATCATGCAGAACCTGATCGAAGGCTCGGTGGACATCGGCGTGATGTACACGCCCACCTCGCGCCCCGGGCTGGCGGTGGAGCCGCTGTTCGATGAAACCCTGCTGCTGGTGACCAGCGATCTGGCGCGCGGCTGGCCGGACGAGGGCTACATCCACATCGACTGGGAGCCGGAATTCCATGCGCAGTTCAGCGAGAGCTTTCCCGACATGCCTCCGCCCACGCTGGTCGCCAACATCGGCTGGCTGGGCGTGCAGCAACTCTTGATTTACGGCGGCAGCGGCTATTTTCCGCAACGCCTGGTGCGGCGCTACATCGAAGAGGGGAAACTGTGGCGCGTGCCCGGCAGCCCGCAGTTCAGGCTGCCGGCGTGGATCGTGTTCCCGCGCGACAGCGACAGCGCCACGCTCAGAAGCGCGCTCGACGGCTTGCGCACCCTGGCACGCGAGGAGCAGGCGCGTGAAGATTGATCAGGAGCGATTCACAACGAAGTGTAATTCTCCGAAGCGATCAATTCGATGTGATCTTCCTGACGCTGATTTTCTTTCTCAATGGCAGCAAAGATCTCAGTGCTTGTCCTTGTAGAAAAATCAATCCCGAGACGAGCTCGGGATGTTTGGATGAAAACACCGTGCGCGGCGCCAAGCGCAGTACGCCACGCATGGCAGATAGTTCAGCTTCAGACGGCGGTGGCGCGCAGGGCCTTGGCCGCCGCTACCATGTTGGCCAGTGCAGGAATGACCTCCAGCCACTGGCGGGTCTTCAGGCCGCAGTCCGGATTCACCCACAGACGCTCGGCCGGTATACGTTCGGCGGCCTTCCTCATCAGTTGTACGATATGCTCCTGCGTCGGGATATTCGGTGAGTGGATATCGTAGACGCCGGGACCGATCTCGTTGGGATACTTGAAATCGTCGAAAACATCGAGCAATTCCATGTCTGAGCGCGAGGTTTCGATGGTGATTACATCTGCGTCCATGTCGGCGATGGAGGCAATGATGTCGTTGAACTCCGAGTAGCACATGTGGGTATGGATCTGGGTTTCATCCTGTACGCCGTTGGCGGTAATGCGGAAGGACTCCACAGCCCAGTCCAGGTAGCGCTGCCACTGTGACTTGCGCAGGGGCAAACCTTCGCGCAGGGCGGCCTCGTCGATCTGGATGACTCGCACACCGGCCTTCTCCAGGTCCAGCACTTCCTCGCGGATTGCCAGTGCCAGTTGGTAGCAGGACACCGAACGCGGCTGATCGTCGCGGACGAAAGACCAGTTCAGGATGGTGACCGGACCGGTCAACATGCCCTTCATCGGCTTGTTAGTCAGCGACTGCGCGTATTGGATCCACTCCACGGTCATCGCCTTCGGGCGGCTGATGTCGCCGAACAGAATGGGCGGCTTGACGCAACGCGAGCCGTAGGACTGCACCCAGCCGAACTGGCTAAAGGCGTAGCCGTCGAGTTGCTCGCCGAAGTATTCGACCATGTCGTTGCGCTCGGCTTCGCCGTGCACCAGCACATCAAGCCCCAGGGCTTCCTGCTCGCGCACGCTGAGGGCGATCTCTGCCTGCATGGCGGTCTTGTAGCCGGCTTCGTCCAGTTCGCCGGTCTTGAACTGGCTGCGTGCCTGGCGGATTTCCGCAGTTTGCGGGAAGGAGCCGATGGTCGTGGTCGGGTAGGCAGGGAGGTTCAGCAGCGCGGCTTGCTTCCTGGCGCGTACCGGATAGGGACTCTTGCGCTGGCCCAGCGCCAGGTTGATGCTGGCAATGGCCGCCTTGACCGCCGGGTTGCTCACGCGCGGCGAGGTGCGGCGGGCGGTGATGGCGGCGTAATTGGCGGCCAGTTCGGCTGCCACCGCTGCACGCCCCTGATTCAGGGCTTTGGCCAGTACCCTCAACTCGTCCAGCTTCTGTAAGGCGTAAGCGAGCCAGGACTTGATCTCGGCGTCCAGCTTTTGCTCGCTGGCGAGGTCTACTGGCACATGCAGCAGCGAGCAGGACGGCGCGATCCACAGGCGATCACCCAGCCGTTCGGCGAGCGGCTCCAGCCAATCGAGCGTGGCGCCGAGGTCGGTCTTCCAGATATTGCGGCCATTGATCACGCCCAGCGACAGCACCTTGTGCGACGGCAGCAGGTTGAGCAGCGGCAGGATTTCGTCGCGGGCGTTGATCGCATCCAGATGCAGACCCGCCACGGGTAGATTGCAGGCGAGATAGAGATTTTCCTGCAGGGCGCCGAAATACGTCGCCAGCAACAGCTTGACGCGACTGCTCTTGAAGTGGTGGTATGCCAGGTTCAAGGCATGCTGCCAGTCGGCATCCAGTTCGGTGACCAGCACCGGCTCATCGATCTGTACCCACTCGACCCCTTGTGCGGCCAGTTGCTCCAGCAGTTCGGCGTAGGCAGGCAGCAAGCGTTCCAGCAAGGCCAGCTTGTCGGAATCGTCCTTGGCCTTGCCAATCCACAAATAAGTGACCGGACCGACGATTACAGGCTTGGCCTTGACACCCTGCGCCTTGGCTTCGGCCAGTTGTTCCAGCAGGCGTGAGGCGTCCGGTTTGAACTGGGTCGCGGTCGTGAACTCCGGGACGATGTAGTGGTAATTGGTATCAAACCACTTGGTCATCTCGCCTGCGGCGATGCCGCCGCAGCAACCCGTGTGTTCCTCCGCACCTTGAGCGGAACGACCGCGTGCCACGCGAAAGTAGTTATCCAGTGGATCGCCGTGGAACTCATGGGCGCGCTCGGGCAAATTGCCCAGCGTGAAGCTCATGTCGAGCACCTGATCGTAGAAGGCGAAATCCCCCACCGGTACCAAATCCAGGCCGGATTGCTCTTGCCAGTGGCGCTGACGCAGCTGGGCACCGAGCGCTTTCAATTCGTCACGGGAGGACTGGCCTTTCCAGTAAGACTCAAGGGCGAATTTCAGCTCGCGCTTCGCGCCGATGCGGGGAAAACCCAGGTTGTGTGCGGAGACCATGCTTGCCTTTATATCCGAATGAGGAGGGGAATGGCAGCATGATAAAAAAGCGTATTCATGAAGTAAAATGGTCTTATTTCAGCAATCGATCAATTTTGCTCATGGATTCACATGATTGAAAGAATGCATCTGGCCATCCTCCGTGAGGTTGATCGGCAGGGCTCGCTGACTGCCGCCGCAAGCGTGCTGTGCCTGACACAGTCGGCCCTGAGCCACGCAATGAAAAAACTGGAGCAGGCGCTTGGCACCGACATATGGCTGCGCGAAGGGCGCGGCCTGCGGTTGACCCAAGCCGGCCGCTACCTTCTGGAGGTCGCGAACCGCTTGTTGCCCCAGCTGGATCGGGCGGAAGAGCGATTGCGTCAGTATGCTCAGGGTGAGCGCGGCACTCTGCGCATCGGCATGGAGTGCCATCCCTGCTATCAATGGCTACTCAAGGTGGTGTCACCCTACCTGGCCCGGTGGCCGGACGTCGATGTGGACGTCCGGCAGAAGTTTCAGTTTGGGGGGATCGGCGCACTGTTCGGTTATGAAATCGACCTGCTGGTTACGCCTGACCCCTTGTACAAGCCGGGGCTGCGCTTCGAGCCAGTGTTCGATTATGAACAGGTACTGGTGGTGAGCCGTCACCATGCGCTGGCCTCGGCCACGCATGTCGAGCCGGAACAACTGGGTCGCGAGGTGCTGATTTCCTATCCTGTGGAAACCGACAGGCTGGACATCTACAACCAGTTCCTTCAGCCGGCAGGCATCAGCCCCAAGCGCCATAAGGTCATCGAGACGACCGACATCATGCTGCAGATGGTCGCCAGCGGGCGGGGCGTGGCGGCGCTGCCACGCTGGCTGGTGCAGGAATACGTCGGCAAGATGGAAGTGGTGCCAATTCGTCTGGGGCCCACGGGTATCGCCAAACAGATATTTCTGGGCGCACGCGAGGCGGAAATCGGAATCGATTATCTCCGCGCGTTTATCGATCTGGCTCGGCAGCCGCTGTCTACCGCCATCGAGCCGTCTTCATGACACCGGATTTCGAACGAAACCTCTGCCTTTGCCCAATGATCAACGCAAGGCGCTGCTGCACTCTTGCTGTGCGCCATGCTCCGGTGAAGTAATGGAAGCCATGCAGGCATCCGGCATAGACTTCACCCTTATTTTCTACAACCCCAACATCCATCCGCTTAAGAAGAAAGCCGATAACATCACCCCCGATCAGGCCGGCTTCTTCGCGACCAGATCGACCAGCGCCGACATCCCGTGGTGGTGCGTGCCTTCGCTGATGAACGACTCGTGTTCGGCGAGATGCAGCATCTCCCAGTCGCCGAACCATTCACGTAAAAGATCGGCGGTGTACATGTTGGCGGCATGGGGCGGACCGCCGGTGGCGAACCCGATCTGCTTCGGCGTGTAGCCCTGCAGGATCAGCAGTCCGCCCGGCTTGAGGGTGCGGCGGATGCCTGCAATGATGCGGTCGCGTCCGGGCGGCGAAGCGAACTGGATGAAGATGGCCGCCACCAGATCGTAGGCCGCCTCCGGCCAGGTCCAGTCGAGCACGTCGGCCTGCTCGATTTCCAGCATCACGCCCCGTTCGCTGGCCAGCCTGCGCGCCTTCTCCAGCGCCGCCGCCGAATAATCGATGGCATGCACCCTGGCCCCATGCTCGGCCAGCCAAACGCCGTTGCGGCCCTCGCCATCGGCGATGGCCAGAACATGCATGTCCGGCTGAATCAGCGCTGCCTGGCTCGCCAGAAACACATTCGGCGCGGTGCCGAAAATGTAGTCGTCCGTGGCATAACGCGCGTTCCAGAAATCAGACACGATTATTTGGCGTTGGCGGCGAGCAGTTTTTCCAGTTGCGCCGCGGGCACCATGCCGGGCACGCGCTGGCCGTTGGCGAAGAAAAGCGTAGGCGTGCCGGAGACTCTCAGCTTGTTGCCCAGCGCGATGGTGGCTTCGACCGGGTTGGCGCACTTGCCGTCGTTTTTCGGCACGCTGCCGTTGCTGATGTAGTCGTTCCACGCCTTGTTGCGGTCCGGCGCGCACCAGATCTGCTTCGAAGCCTGCACCGCCTTGGGGTGCAGACCCTCGATCGGGTAGAGGAAGGTGTAGACGGTGATGTTGTCGACCTTGGTCAGTTCGGCCTCGAACTTGCGGCAGTAGGGACAATCGACGTCGGAGAACACCACCAGCTTGCGCGCGCCGTTGCCCTTGACGGTCTTCAGCGCGTTGTTGAGCGGCAGCGTGTCCCACTTCACCGCCTGCAGCTGGTTCAGCCGCGCCTGTGTCAGGTTGTTGCGGTTCTTCAAGTCGATCACGTCGCCGGTAAACACGTATTGCGCCTTGCCGTCGACGTAAATCAGCTGGTCGTCGAGATAGACCTCGAACAATCCGCTGTAAGGCGTTTTCTGCACCGAGGCGATGTTGGCCCCCGGGAACTGCTGGGTCAGCGCCTTGCGGATGACGGCCTCATTGGCCTGCGCGGCCGTAGCGAACATCAGGGTTGCGGCCAGCGCCAGGGGGGTGAATTTCATTCGATACTCCAGAAAAAAACAAAAAATCAGGACACCGCCTCGCGTACCAGCGCCGCCTTCAGCGGCGGCAGGTGATCGACCAGCGTCATCCCGGCATTGCGCAGCCACGCGGCGCGGTTGTCGGCAAACAGATGGTGCAGGCCGTGGGTGAGCGCCTGCATCCGCCGCACCGGCTCGGCGCGCTGGCGGGCATAGCGTTTTAACACACCCACATCACCGCAATGCGTGTGGCGGTGCCGCGCCAGCATATCGGCCAGCGCTTCGGCATCGCCAAATCCGAGGTTCACGCCCTGCCCCGCCAGCGGATGCACGCCATGCGCGGCATCGCCGATCAGCGCGATGCCCGGCGCCACCACCGAAGCCACCCGAATCAACCGCAGCGGAAACGCCGCGGCGGGGGTCAGCGGGTGCAAGGCGCCAAGCCGATTGTGGCCGGCCGCCTGCACCTTTTCGGCCAGTGCCGCCGGATCCAGCGCGACCAGTTCGTCTGCATGCGCCGACTGGGTTGACCAGACCATCGAGATGAGGTTCCCCCCTGAAGAAAAACTCCGATCCGCCGCGGGCTGAAGCCCACGTGGCGCCGCATGCCCCGCTAAGGGCAGCCAGGCAAGGATATCGCTGCCGGAAAACCACTGGAACGCGGTTCCGCGATGCGGAATTCCGCATGTGAAATTCGCCACCACGCCGCTCTGGCCGTAGGGCGTCAGCGTCGAGCCCTGGCCCGCCCATTCGCGGATGCGCGAGGCGGCGCCGTCGGCGCCGACGACCAGTTCGGCCTCAAGCAGCGAGCCGTCGTCGAGCGTGATCCGCGTGATGCGTCCATCACGTTCGAGCGCCGCAATCGACGCCGGGCAGCGCAGCGCCACGTTGCCGTCGGCCTCGATCGCCTGCCACAGCGCGGCTTGCAGGCGGCTGCTTTCGAGGATGGTGGCCAGATGCGACACGCCCGCCTCGTAGGCGTCGAGCCTGAGCGCGCCGGACACGTCGCCCCCCACGTCCATGCGGAACACCGGCTGGATGCGATCAGCATCCAGCCGTTGCCAGGCGCCGGTGCGTTCGAGAAAACGCTGGCTGGCCGGGCTGATGGCGTAGATGCGGCTGTCCCAGGCGTCATCCGGCATAGGCGGCGGCTGGCGCTCGATCAGCGCCACCCGCAAGCCCTGCCGGCCGAGCGCCAGCGCGGCCGCCGAGCCCACCAGCCCGGCGCCGACGATGACGACCTGATAGCGTTCGACGCTCATCCGCGCGCCCCGAATATCATCCGCCGCGCGACAAAGCTTTTCAGCGGCGGCAGCACGTCCAGCGCCAGCAGGCCGAGGCCGCGCGCGTGGCGCAATGGCGCGATGTCGTTGGAGAACACGCGCACCAGGAAATCGGTGAAGCCGACGCCACCGAGCACGTCGACGCGCCGGCCGCGCGCGTAGGCACGCAGCATGGCCGCGCTGCCGATCTCGCCCGCCGGGGTGTCGCCGCACAGGCTCGCCAGTTCCCAGGCGTCGCGCAGGCCGATGTTGAACCCCTGCCCCGCGACCGGATGCAGCGTCTGCGCGGCGTTGCCGATGCGCACCACGCGTTCGGCCGCCTCGCTGCCGCTGTAGGCGAGCTTCAGCGGGAAGGCCTTGCGCGGGCCGGCGGACAGGAAAAGGCCCTGGCGCCCGCCGAAGTGACGGTATAGGGCAGCGAGAAATTCAGGGTCGGCAAGTTGCGCGAGGCGTTCGGCATCTTCCTTCCGGGCGGTCCACACCAGGGCGTAGCGATCGCCCTTCGGCAGCAGCGCCGCCGGGCCCTCCGGGGTGAAACGCTCGTAGGCCTGGTTGGCGTGCGGCAGCTCGGTCCGCACTTCGCACACCACCGCCGTCTGGTCGTAGTCGCGTTCGAACCTGGGAGCGGGCGCCGCATGAGCCTCTTTACCGTGGCCGCCGCGCCCGCCATCGGCCACCACCACCAGCGGCGCGGCATGGGTGCTGCCGTCGACCGCATGCAGGGTCGCCATGTCAGCGCCGGATTCGATGCGCGCCACCGCCGCGCCGTACTCGACCGCGATGCCGGCATCGGCCAGCGCCCGTTTCAGCGCCGCGGTCAGCGAAGCGTAAGGCAGCACATAGCCGAGTGCCGGCACGCTCGCCTCTTCGGCCGACAGCCGCGCCACGCCGAGCGCGCCGCGCTGCGAAATATGGATGCGGCGGATCGGGGTGACGTCTTCAAGTGCGCCCCACACCCCGAGGCGTTCGAGGATCAGGCGCGCGCCATGCGACAGCGCCAGGGTGCGGGTGTCGGCGCGCGCGTCGGCGGGCTGCGCTTCGAGCACGTGCGCGAGAATTCCCTGCTGCTGCAGCGCCAGCGCGCACACCGCGCCGACCGGGCCGGCGCCGACGATCAGCACCGTATTCACCCGTTCATCCATGCCTCGATCTCCGCCACGGTTTTCGGCGGCGTGGTCAGCACCTCGCAGCCGGATCCGGTCACCGCCACATCGTCCTCGATGCGGATGCCGATGTTCCACAGCGCTTCGGGAACGTCGTCCGCCGGGCGGATGTAGAGGCCCGGCTCGACGGTCAGCGTCATGCCGGGCTGCAACGGACGCCAGTCGCCCTTGATCTTGTATTCGCCGGCGTCGTGCACGTCCAGCCCCAGCCAGTGGCCGGTGCGGTGCATATAGAAGCGCTCGTAGGCTTTCGATTCGATCAGGCCGTCGACCTCGCCCGCCAGCAGCCCGAGGTCGACCATGCCCTGCGTCAGCACGCGCACCGCCGCATCGTGCGGCGCGATCCAGGCGGCGCCGGGCCTGACCGCCGCCACCGCCGCCGCCTGCGCCGCCAGCACCAGTTCGTAGGCATCCTTCTGTGCCGCCGAATAGCGGCCATTCACCGGGAAGGTTCGAGTGATGTCGGCCGCATAGCTGCCGAACTCGGCCGCGGCATCGATCAGCAGCAGGTCGCCATCGCGTAGCGGCTGGTTGTTGAAGACGTAGTGCAGCACGCAGGCGTTGGCGCCGCTGGCGACGATGGAGGTATAGGCCGGCGCCTCGGCGCCGCCGCTGCGGAAAGCGCACAGCAGCTCCGCCTCGACCTCGTATTCGTGGCGGCCCGGTCGGGTCGCGCGCATCGCGATGCCGTGCGCACGGCCGGAAATCTCCGCGGCGCGGCGCATCAGGGTCAGCTCGTGGTCATCCTTGATGAGGCGCATCTCGTCCAGCCAGATGCGTGCGTCCACCAGATGGGCCGGCGCGTGCACGCCGCTGCGCGCGCGGCCGCGCACCGCGTTGAGCCAGCCCATCACCCGCGTGTCCCAGGCCATGTCGCGGCCGATGATGTAGGCCAGCGTCGGCTGGTTCTCCAGCAGCCCGGGCAATTCCGCATCCAGCGTGCCGCAGGCGAAGGCCTCGTCGAAGGCAAAAATCTCGCGCGCCGCCGCCGGGCCGTAGCGGAAGCCGTCCCAGATCTCCCGCTCTTCGTTCTTCTCGCGGCAGAACAGAACGTGGCGCGGCTCTTTGCCGCCCACCAGCACCACCACCGCCTCCGGCTCGTTGAAGCCGGTCAGCCAGTAGAAATAACTGTCGTGCCGGTAGGGGTAATGCGTGTCGCGGTTGCGCGGCACCTCCGGCGCGGTGGCGATGACCATCACGCCTTCGCCCATCTCCTCCAGCACCCGCTGGCGGCGGGCGCGGTAAATTGCGGAATCAGGCTGCATGGTGCTGTCTCAGTTCCTCGTCCAGGGCGGCGAGGCGGGCCGGCGTACCGACATCGACCCAGCGCCCGTCAAAATGTTCGCCGCTCGCGCGCCCGGCGTCGATCGCCCGCCGCAACAGCGGCGCGAGCGGCGCCTTTTCGCCCGCCGGAGTTTCGGCGAACAGCGCGCGGTGGTAGACGCCGATGCCGGAGAAGGTTAGGCGTGAGGGGTGAGACGCGAGGGGTGAGGCGACGACCCGGCTACCGTCGAGCACGAAGTCGCCATTCGGATGCTGCGGCGGATTATCGACCAGCACCAGATGCGCCTGGTCGTGGCCGGCGGCGAGGCGCGCCGACGGCCCGGCCAGCCGGCTGAAATCGTATTCGCAGTAGATGTCGCCGTTCACCACGGCAAAAACCTCAGCATTGATCAAAGGCAACGCGGTGGCAATGCCGCCCGCAGTTTCCAGCGCGCTGGCTTCGCGCGAATACTCGATCGACACCCCGAATGCCGCGCCGTTCCCCAGCGCCGCCTCGATCTGCTGGCCGAGATGGGCGTGGTTGATGACGATATGCATGTAGCCCGCCGCGCACAGGCGTTCGATATGCCAGACGATGAGCGGCTTGCCGCCGACCTGCAACAGCGGCTTGGGCATGTGGTCGGTGAGCGGGCGCATGCGCTCGCCACGGCCGGCAGCGAGGATCATGGCGGTTTGGGTTTGTGCGGTGTTCAAAGCAGAAATCTCATTGCGGTTGTTCGTTTCTCAACTCTTGCCTCTTGGCTCCCCCATACACGACAAAGCGGAAGCGCTTATACCAGCAATCAATATCGTCAAACCCGGCCTCGGCAAGCCACATCAGTTGGTCGGACAGCAAAGCACTCTTGTCCTCGCGCATCCTCTCTCGGGCTTGCGTCAAAGCCAACCCGGATATGCCGTTTGTCTTTGCATCCTCAAGCCATATTCTTTCGTATTGATCCTCGCCTGTACGGGAAGGCGCCAAAGCCTGATCGACATTGATGAACATGCCGCCAGGGCGAAGTGCATGATATATCTTCTGAAACAGGATTCTCTTGTCTCTATTCTCCAGATGGTGGATCGACAAAGCAGAGATCACGAGATCGTATTCAGATATGGCAGCTAGTTGAGCGTGCTCCTGCAACGAATAGGTCACGAGTGGATTGCTCGCGAACCGCTGCTTCGCTTGTGCAAGCATGGCTTCCGATATGTCAGTAAGGTGAAGTCTTGTAGCAGGAAAAACTTTTGAGACCATCGCTCCAAAAAGGCCTGTTCCCGCTCCGAGATCGAGAACGTGAATTCTCGCTTCGCTGGCAAACGGCATTACGCGCATAGCCGTACCGTATAGCTCGTCAAATGACGGGACAAGTTTCGGTCGATCCCTGTCATAGGCCGTTGCGCATTGATCGAACAAATCGCGTAGCTTCATGTTGCTTCCTGGGTCGAACTGTTTGTTAATTAGCCGACAGATTCGGCATCAAGTCCGCGTAGGGCGCAGGCGTAATGCGCCGAATATGTGAAGCCCAAATAGCAGCGCCACCTGACCAGTCATCACCGCCCTGGTTTTGACTTTCCTTCCCCTTACAGCCACGCCGAAAACCGGGCCTGCCGGGTGGATCAGCGGAAAAGGTGTTTGAGCCCCGCTCACCTCCGAAATACAAATAAAGCGGGGCGAGTTCTTTGTCGCCCGTCCGGCAGGCTCAATTTTCAGGGTTTCGGGGATGTCGAAGTCGCCTTTTCTTTGGTTACTTCCTTTTGGCGAGACAAAAGAAAGTGACAAGCTGCCGGGCTGCCCCCGGCCAACAATCGGTCGCCCTGCGAAGGCACAAACTGTCAAGCCGTGCCTCGCGTCGAGCCGAAGACTGGATTGCTTCGCTCCGCTCGCAAAGACAGAACATTGGTTCGTCGTCCATCAAAAGGTGTATCCCACCTTCACATCCCGATTCTCCAGCCCATCCAGCAAAAGCAGCAGCGGCTTCAACTCGTCATAACGCTCGCACACGCGGCGCAGGTAATGCATCACCCGCGGCATGTCCTTCAGATAGCCGTCCTTGCCGTCGCGGTGATACAGCCGCGCGAAGATGCCGAGCACCTTGATGTGGCGCTGCGCGCCCATCCATTCGAAGTCGCGCCAGAACGCGCCGAAGTCATCCGGCACCGGCAGGCGGGCGGCGCGCGCCTTTTCCCAATAACGGATCACCCAGTCGAGCTGCATCTCCTCGTCCCACTGGATGTAGGCGTCGCGGTAGATCGAGGCGAGGTCGTAGGTGATGGGGCCGTCCACGGCGTCCTGGAAATCGAGAATGCCCGGATTGGGGTCGGACACCATTAAATTGCGCGAATGCCAGTCGCGATGCACGTACACCCGCGGCTGCGCGAGGTTGTTGGCGAGGATGCGCCCGAACACAGTGTCAAGGATGGCTTTCTGCTCGTCCTTCATTTCGACACCGAGGTGCTTCGCCACGTACCACTCGGGAAACAGCATCAGCTCACGGGTGAGCAGCGCACGGTCGTACTCCGGCAGCACGCCGGGGCGGCTCGCCTGCTGGATGCGGATCAGCGCGTCGTTCGACGCCAGATACAGCTCGCGCGCCACGCCTGGATCAAGCGCGGCGTCGCTGAGCGCTGTCAGGTAGGTGGTATTGCCCAGATCGGTCAGCAGCAGGAAGCCCCGATCGAGATCCTGCGCCAGCACCTGCGGGACATGCACGCCGGCGTCGCCGAGCAGCCGGGCGACGGCGATGAACGGGCGGCAATCCTCGTGCGCCGGGGGGGCGTCCATCACGATATAATCGCGGCCTTTGGCAGTGACGCGGAAATAACGGCGGAAGCTGGCGTCCGCGGACGCCGGGGCGATGTCCAGCGACGTCGCATCCAGCTGTCGGGCAGCCCAGTCCTGTAATGCCTGCAAATGTTCCACTGCCATGCCGCTCCGAATAACGCTATTTCAATAACCTTGGCCCGGATTTTACATCGCTTGTCCTCCCTGCCCGGCTTTGCCCTCGTCGTGCTGTTGCTGTCCGCCGGTTCCGCGGACGCGGAGTCGCTCGTGCTGAAACGCGATGCCGAACTGAGCGACGCCGCGGTGGCGGGCCCGGAAGGGCCGCTGTTCCTGATGGCCGACCGCATCGAATCGAACGCGCCCGGCATCGTCGAGGCCAGCGGCCGCGTGGAAGCCCGCCAGGCCGGCCAGAATTTCTTTGCCGACTGGCTGCTCTACGACACCACGCTGAACGAAGTGCAGGCACGCGGCCAGGTCAGGCTGGAACAGCCGGCGCTGTGGGTGGCGGGCGATTCGCTCAGGCTCAACCTCAACGACTACAGCGGCGAACTCACGCAGCCGGTCTATCGGTTCACGACCCAGCCGGGACGCGGCGACGCCGATCGCATCGATTTCCTCGACAAGACCCACTACGCGCTGCAGGACGCCACCTACACCACCTGCCCGGTCGACAACGACGACTGGTTCCTCAAGGTGGGCGACCTCGACATCGACAAAACCCGCAACGTCGGTACCGCGCGCAACGCCTCGCTGCATTTTCTCGACGTGCCCATCCTCTATACGCCGTGGATGAATTTCCCGCTCGACGACGCGCGCAAGACAGGCATGCTGGCGCCGACCATCGGCACCACCGAGCGCAGCGGCCTCGACATCCTGGTGCCGTACTACCTCAATCTCGCGCCCAATTACGACGCCACGCTGTATCCGCGCCTGCTGTCCAGCCGCGGCGTGCAGCTGGGCGGCGAATTCCGCTATCTGCTGGGCGACGCCCGCGGCGTGAACCGCCTCGAATACCTTCCCGACGACCGCGAGGCGGACCGCTCGCGCTGGAGCGTGGCGCTCGACAACAACTACCGCCTGAACGCGAACACCCAGGCCGGCATGCTGTTCAACCGCGTGTCCGACGACGATTATTTCCGCGACCTGTCCAACCTGATTTCCATCACTTCGGTCAGCCACCTCAACCGCGAAGCCTGGGTGACCACGCAGCATGCCAACTGGAACGCCGAACTGCGTGTGCAAAGCTTCCAGACCCTGCAGGATTCCACTGCGGAGGAATCCATTGTCGAACCCTATGCGCGCCTGCCGCACGCCCGCCTGGGAATGACACAGACCTTGGGCAATGGCCTCGAACTCAGGCTGGAAAGCGAAGCCACCCGCTTTGCCCACCCCGACTCCGCCAACCCCGAAGGCACGCGGGTGCTGGCCTACCCCACGCTACGCCTGCCGCTCACCAACTCGTACGGCTTCCTCACCCCGCAAATCGGCTGGCACAGCACCTACTACGCGCTGGACGACGATGCGGCCGAGCAGCGCATCACCCGCAACCTGCCGATCTTCAGCCTCGATTCCGGCGTCTATTTCGACCGTCCGCTCCGCTTTGCCGGCCAGGATTACGAACAGACGCTGGAGCCGCGCGCCTATTACGTGTTCGCGCCGTACCGCGATCAAGAAAATATCCCGGTATTCGACAGCGCACTGCTCGATTTCAGCTACGCGCAGATGTTCACCGAAAACCAGTTCATCGGCGGCGACCGCGTCAACGACGCCAACCAGCTGACGCTCGCGGTCACCAGCCGTTTTATCGAGGAGGCCAGCGGACTCGAACGCCTGCAGGTCACGCTCGGCCAGCGTTATTACTTCAGCACGCAGCAGGTCACCCTGTACGAGGACGATCCCATCCGCACCAGCAACGCCACCGACCTGCTGGCCACCGTCAGCGGACAGATCACGCGCGACTGGCGCATCGACACCGCCTTGCAACTCGACACCCAGAACGGCACCACCATCCGCCAGAACCTCGGCGCGTCCTACCGGCCCGGCCCCGGCCGCGCGTTGAACTTTAGCTACCGCTTCACAGACCAAACCACCGAACAGATCGACCTGTCCGGACAGTGGCCGCTCGGCCGTCGCTGGTACGGCATGTTCCGCTACAACCATTCGTTCCAGGACGACAAGCTGGTCGAAGGCCTGGCGGGGCTTGAATACAATGGTGGCTGCTGGGCGGTGCGCGCAGTGTTCCAGCGCCTGGCCACCAAGGAAGAGCAGTCCACCGACGCGCTGTTTTTCCAACTCGAGTTGAACGGTATGGGGCGTCTCGGCGCCAATCCGCTCGACGTTTTGAAACAAAGTGTTCCCGGATACAGGCCCAGCAATGAAATACTTCAAACGCCCTGAATGGCGCCGCCCGCAGTGGGTATTGGCCCAAACGTTTCATACGTTGACGCTCGGGTTGGCGCTGCTGATCGCTGCATCGGCCCTGGCGCCGGCGCACGCCGCGGTGCAGACGCTCGACCATATCGTCGCCATCGTCAACGACGAAGTCATCACGCGCCAGGAACTGGCCAGGCGCTACCAGGAAGTGGCGCGGAACCTGACGCGCCAGAACACGCCGCTGCCGCCGCGCGAGGTGCTGGAAAAGCAGCTGCTCGAACGCATGGTCACCGAACTGGCGCTGCAGCAGCACGCCCGCAGCACCGGCATCCGGGTCGACCCGGCGCAGGTCGAGCGCGCACTGCAGCGCATTGCCGCGCAGAACAAGCTCGACCTGGCCGGCCTTGCAGCCGCGCTGGAAAAAGAAGGCCAGAGCCTCGACAGCATGCGCAACACCATCCGCAACGAGCTCCTCATCGCACGCGCCCGCGAGCGCGACGTCGACAACCGCATCTCGGTCAGCGATGCCGAGATCGAGGGCTATCTGCAAACACAAATGCAGCAGGGCGCGGAAACCGAATACAACTTCGCCCACATCCTCGTTACCGTGCCGGAAAACGCCTCGCCCGAGCAGATCCAGGCACGCCGTGCCCGCGCCGAGAATATCCTCGTCCAGCTCGCCGCGGGCGCCGATTTCGCCCAGCTGTCTGCCAGCCATTCCGACGCCACCAATGCCCTGCAGGGCGGCGCCTTCGGCTGGCGCGCCAGCGGCAAGATGCCGGTGCTGTTTGCCGATGCGCTGAAGCCACTGCAACCCGGCCAGGTCAGCCCGCTGCTTAAAAGCAGCAATGGCTTCCACATCCTCAAGCTCAACGACAAGCGAGGGCTCGACGCCGCCCTCAGCGTCACCCAGACGCACGTCCGTCACATCCTCATCAAGACCAACGAGCTCACCTCGGAGGCCGATGCCCGCAACCGGCTGCTGCAGCTGAAAGAGCGCATCGACAACGGCGTGAAATTTGACGAACTGGCACGCCTGCATTCCGAAGACGCCAGCGCCTCCAAGGGGGGCGACCTCGGCTGGATCAACCCCGGCGATACCGTGCCCGATTTCGAGAAGGCGATGAACGCCCTGCAGCCGGGCGAAATCAGCGCGCCGGTCCAGTCGCCCTTCGGCTGGCACCTGATCCAGGTGCTGGAACGCCGCAACCAGGACGTCACGCAGGAACGCCAGAAACTGATGGCGCGCCAGGCGATTCGCGAGCGCAAGGGGGAAGAAGCCTTCCAGGACTGGGTACGGCAGATCCGCGATTCGGCCTACGTCGAACTGCATCCGCTCGACTGATTTCGGCATGACCGCGAAGCTGCCCGTGCTCGCGCTCACCGCAGGCGAGCCCGCCGGGATCGGTCCCGACCTCTGCATCGCGCTGTCGCGGCAGGCACTGCCGTGCCGCCTCTCGGTGCTCGGCGACGTCGACGTGCTGCGCGCCCGCGCGGCGCAGCTGGGGATCGCGGTCAATTTCCTCCTCGGCGACGCCATCCCGGCGCACCAGCCGGGCGCGCTGCACGTGCGCCACATTGCGGCCGCGGCACCCGTCACCGCAGGCACGCTCGCCCCCCGCAACAGTCCCCACGTGCTGGCCCTGCTCGACGCCGCCCTTGCCGGCTGCCTGGACGGCGCCTATCACGCCGTCATCACCGCGCCGGTGCACAAGGGCATCATCAACGACGCCGGCTTTGCCTTCACCGGCCACACCGAATACCTGGCCGACCATAGCGGAACCAGGAAGGTCGTGATGATGCTCGCCGGCGGCGGCCTGCGCGTCGCGCTGGCCACCACCCACCTGCCGCTGCGCGAAGTCGCCGACGCCATCACGCCGGGGCTGCTCGTCGAGGTGATCCGCATCCTCCACACCGACCTGCAAAGCAAGTTCGGCATCATTCGGCCGCGCATTGTGGTGGCCGGCCTCAACCCGCACGCCGGCGAGTCCGGCCACCTGGGGCGCGAGGAAATCGACGTTATCGAACCCGTGCTCGAGCGCCTGCGCGGCGAAGGCATCGACCTCGTCGGCCCCCTCCCCGCCGACACCCTGTTCTCGCGCATCCGCGTCGAGCCATGCGACGCCGTACTGGCGATGTATCACGACCAGGGCCTGCCCGTCCTCAAGTACGCCAGCTTCGGCGCCGGCGTGAACATCACCCTGGGCCTGCCCTTCATCCGCACCTCGGTCGACCACGGCACCGCGCTCGACCTCGCCGGCACGGGACGGGCGGAAGTGGGCAGCCTGCTGGCGGCGATCGAGGTGGCGATGGAGATGGTTGGCAGGGGTCAGGGATCAGGGATCAGGGAATAGCGTGATGCCAGTTAATATAAAAACGCGGCTAAAGCCGCACAAAAAAACCTGATCCCTGAATCCCGATCCCTGATCCCTGAAATGCACGCCCCCCGCAAACGCTTCGGCCAGAACTTTCTCATCGACGACGGCATCATCCATGCCATCGTCAAGGCCATCCATCCGCAGGCGAGGGAAACCGTGGTCGAAATCGGCCCCGGCCTGGGGGCGCTGACCCGTCCCCTGCTCGAGCGCCTGCCGCACCTGCACGCGGTCGAACTCGACCGCGACATCGTCGCGCGCCTGCAGCGGGCCTGGCCGGCCGAACGCCTCACCGTGCATAGCTGCGATGCATTGAAATTCGATTTCGGCCAGCTCGGCCACGATCTGCGCATCATCGGCAATCTGCCGTACAACATTTCCACGCCGCTGCTGTTCCATCTGTTGGAATTTGCCGCGCACATCCGCGACATGACCTTCATGCTGCAGAAGGAAGTCGTCGAACGCATGGTCGCAGAGCCCTCGACCAACGACTATGGGCGGCTGTCGATCATGCTGCAGCGGCGCTTCCACCTCGAATGGCTGCTCGACGTGCCGCCCACCGCCTTCAACCCGCCGCCCAAGGTCAACTCCGCCGCCGTCCGCCTGATTCCAAAAACCCCGGCCGAAATCGTGCCGCTCGACGAAGCGCTGTTTGCGCGCGTGGTTGCCGCCGCGTTTTCGCAGCGCCGCAAGACGCTGCGAAACACGCTGGGCGGCCTGATGAAGCCGGAGGACTTCGCTGCGCTCGGGATCGACGCCGGCAAACGCGCGGAGAACCTTTCCCTCGCCGACTACGAGGCCATCACCCGCCATCTGGGCAATCTGCGGCAGTCCGCTTGATCGCCCCCTCCGGGGCTACGCTCAGTCCGGCAGGAAGGGATAGTCGGTGTAGCCTTTCTCTTCCCCGCTGTAGAGCGTTTCGTAGTCAGGTGGATTAAGCGGCGCACCGCGGCGGAAACGCTCGACCAGATCGGGGTTAGCCAGCAGCAGCCGGCCGAACGCAATCGCATCGGCCGCACCGGACATCACCGCCTGCTGCGCCGTCTCGAAGTCGTAACCGTTGTTGCGGATGAAATTGCCCGAATACAGCGCGTGCAGTCGGTCGTAGTCGAACGGAATCCACTGCTCTTTGGGCGCGCCGCCGGTTCCCTGCAGCACGTCGAGGAAGGCCAGGTTCAGCGGATTCAGCTGCGTGACGACGTAATCGAACGTCTCCTGCGGGCGGTCGTCGCTGATGTCGTTGAACGGCGTCACTGGCGACAGCCGCACGCCGACGCGGTCGTTGCCGATTGCCTTGCAGACTGCGTCCATCACCTCCAGCAGCAGGCGCGCGCGGTTTTCCTTGCTGCCGCCATAGGCATCGGTGCGTTGGTTGGTGGACGAACGCAGGAACTGATCCAGCAGATAGCCGTTGCCGGCATGGACCTCGACCCCGTCGAAGCCCGCTTCCATGGCGTTGCGCGCCGCCTGGGCGTGGGTGGCGACCAGTCCGGGAATCTCGCCGGTTTCCAGCGCACGCGGCGTCACGTAATCCTTCATGCCCTGCCCGGTGAACACCTGCCCGGCCGGACGGATCGCCGACGGCGCGACCGGCAGCGCGCCGCCCGGCTGCAGGTCGGGATGCGAAATCCGCCCCACATGCCACAGCTGCAGCGCGATCTTGCCGCCGGCGCCATGCACCGCGCCCGTCACCAGCTTCCAGCCGGCGATCTGCTCGGGCGTGTGGATCCCGGGCGTGCGCGGGTAACCGTGGCCCTCCGGACAGATCGGCGTCGCCTCGGTCAGGATCAGGCCGGCCGACGCGCGCTGGCGATAGTATTCGGCCATCAGCGACGTCGGCACATTGCCGGCGCCGGCACGATTGCGCGTCAGCGAGGACATCACCACGCGGTTGGCCAGCTCGATGGCGCCGAAGCGGGCGGGCGAAAAAAGATCGGTCATGTCGGGTTCCTTCGGGTTGAGTGCTGCGGGCAAGTCGGCCCGCAGCCGTTTACATTCATGACACCACGCTTGGCGGGGCGGGATTCAGGTTCCGGACCTTGCCCCGGCCAATACCCCCGCCGGGGGATTTACCTGCGGCCTTTATACTCGTGACAATTGCATATGCAACTCAACATCAACCCGCTGCCGAGGACTCCAAGATGATCGAAAACCAGGAAAGTTTCAACCAGGCCCGTTTCAATCAAGCCTTGGCACTGTTCGATGCCGCCAATTCGGAAGACCCCAACCTGGACGAGGGTCAGCCGAAGGAACTGCTGTATTCCCAGCGCATGTCCGACATGATCGGCCGCTTTGCGCCGGACGCGTCGGAAGCCGCACGGCTGGCGGTGCGCGCCCAGCACATCCAGCGCTGGAAGGTGCCGCGCAACACCTATCCGATGACCAGGGAAGGCTATCACGCATGGCGCACCGGGCTATACACGTTCCAGGCCGACACCGCCGGCGAGTTGATGCGCCAGGCCGGCTACGACGACGCGATGATCGAACGGGTCAAGAAGGCCGTCGCCAAGCGCGGCATCAAGAGCAACCCGGAAACGCAGCTGCTGGAGGATATCGCCGACCTGGTCTTCATCGAGCATTACATGCTGGCTTTCGCTCACAGCAAGCCCGACTACGACGAGGCGAAATGGCTGGAGATCATCCGCAAGACCTGGAACAAGATGTCGAAGAATGCCCAGGACTTTGCCCTGTCCGGCAAGATCAAGCTGCCGGAACCCCTGGTGCCGCTGATCACCAAGGCGATCAGTCAGTAACGGCGGCGCGGCTGTCAGCGTGGAAAACATTCATCCGCGAAGGACGCGGATAAAAAAGCCTTCCGAAAATCAAACCTGAAACAACACCCCACTCATTCTGCGCAACTCGGCGCGCCTTGCCAACGCGTCGGGGCACAGTTCGGCGACCTGCGCCCAGAAGCGCGGCGAGTGGTCGAGGTGAACCATGTGCGCAAGTTCGTGCGCGGCAACGTAGTCGATCAGAGCGAGCGGCGCCTGCACCAGCCGCCAGTTGAGGCGGACATGGCCGCGCCGGGTGCAGCTGCCCCATTGCGTCTGTGCGTTGGACAGGGCGAAGCGGCTGGGTGCGCGCCCCAGCCGGCGGGCGATGCGCGCCAGGCGCCAGGCCAGCAGGCGGACGGCCTGGCCGTGCAGCCAGTCGCGAATCAGTGCGCCGACATCGGCGTCGAGCGGGGCATGCACGCGCAGGCTGCCGCCGCGGCGCTGGATGTCGACGAACAGGGAGGCCCGAATGTCGAGCGTGAGCGCGCGCCCGAGAAAGCGCACTTCGGCCGGTGGTTCGCTGCGCGCTTGCGGCGAACGCGCCTGCAGGCGGGTCCACGCGCGGTGCAGCCAGTCGTGCTGCTGCCGCACATAACATTCGATTTCGGCGCGCGGGGTCCAGCTCGGCGCGTGGATGCGCACTTCGCGCGGCGTGACGGTCAGGCCCAGCGTGCGGCGGCGGTGCGAGCGCCGCAGCTGGTACGGAACGGCGGCGTCACCGATCTGCAGGACGCCGCTATTGGCGTGGAGCAGCAGGGGGCAGCCTCGTCATTTCGGTTTCGATCCACGCCTCGACTGCGCGGGTAAGTTCCGCCGCGCTCTTGCCGGCGGTCTCGATGGCCGGGCCGATGCTGACGGTAATGGTGCCGGGGCGCTTGACGAAGGCGTTCTTCGGCCACACCTCGCCGGCGTTGTGCGCCACCGGCACAATGGGCGCGCCGGTCTCCGCCGCCAGCCAGGCGCCGCCGATGCCGTAACGCCCTTTCTCGCCGGGGGCGACGCGGGTGCCCTCGGGAAACACCAGCACCCAGAAATCCTGCTCAAGCTTGGCCTTGCCCTTGGTCACGATCTGTTTCAGCGCCTCGCGCCCGGCGCTGCGGTCGATGGCGATCGGCGAGAGCATGCGGTAGGCCCAGCCGAAGAACGGCACGTTCAGCAACTCCTGCTTGATCACCGCCGACACCGGCGGGAACAGGAACAGAAACGCCACCGTTTCCCATGCCGACTGGTGCTTGGCCAGCACCACCGCCGGACGGGCAGGCAGGTTCTCGCGGCCGCGCACCACGTAGCGGATGCCGAGCACCACGCGCGCAAGCCAAATGACGATATGGTTGTAGCCGGTGATCATGCGGTAGCGGGTGTGCGCCGAAAAGGGAAAGCTGAGCAGCGCGACCATGCTGAAAAACACCGTCAGCGCAGTCTGCATCACGGCGAAAACAACCGAGCGGATCAGGTTCATGCGGCCGTTTTCAGCAAGTGATCGACGGCCTCGCTCAAGTCGGCAAACGCCGGGGTGTTCTCGGGCAGGCCGCCGGCCGCCAGGGTTTTCTCGCCCTTGCCGGTTTTGACCAGCAGAGGGCGTGCACCCACGCTTGCAGCAGCAAGCAGGTCGCGCAGCGAATCGCCAATCGCGGGCACATCGTGCAGGTCATGGCCATAACGCGCGGCGATTTCATTCAACAGCCCCGGTCTGGGTTTGCGGCAGTCGCAGTTCATCTCGGCCGCATGCGGGCAGTAAAACACGGCTTCGATGCGCCCGCCCGCCTGTGCCGCCGCCTTGTGCATCTTGGCGTGGATGGCGTTGAGCGTCGCCATCTCGAACAATCCGCGCGCCAGGCCGGATTGATTGGTCGCCACCACCACGCGCCAACCTTCGCGCGTCAGCCGCGCGATCGCCTCCAGGCTGCCCGGAATGGGCTTCCATTCGTCGGGTGACTTGATGAACTGGTCGGAATCGAAATTGATGACGCCGTCGCGGTCGAGAATGATGAGTTTCATGGCGAGACTCCTGCTGTGCAGAAAGCCATCTTACGCCGCCAGCCGCGACAAGTCCGCAACCCGATTCATGGTCTGGTGCAACCGGTGCAGCAGCGCCAGTCGGTTGGCTTTGAGCGCGGGATCGTCGGCGTTGACCATCACCTGGTCGAAGAAGGCATCGACCGGGGCTTTCAGCGCCGCGAGCGCCCGCAGCGACGCGGCGTAGTCGCCTGCGGCGAAGGCGGCGTCGGCGCGCGGGGCGATCTCGGAGAGCGCGGCAAACAGCGCAGTTTCCGCCGTCTCGGCGAACAATGCCGCGTTGACCCCGCCGCCCGCCTCGCCCTCGGCCTTTTTAAGGATATTGCCGACGCGCTTGTTGGCGGCGGCGAGTGTGGGGGCTTCCGGCAATGCTGCGAAGGCACGCACCGCCTCCAGTTGCTTCGGTACCAGATGGATCTGCGTCGGGTTCAGGCTCAGCACCGCATCGACCTCGTTCGCGGAATAGCCCTGTTCGCGCATCGCGCCACTGAGACGCTCGAACACGAACGTGTACACATCAGTGTGCGCCTGTCCGAGCACTCCCTGCGGGAAGGCGGCGAAAGCGATATTGACCAGATCGTCCAGGCTCAGCGGCAAGCTCTTTTCGATCAGCATGCGAATCACGCCCAGCGCATGACGACGCAGCGCAAACGGATCCCGGTCGCCGCTGGGTTTTTCACCGATGCCGAACAGCCCCACCAGCGTCTCCAGCTTGTCCGCCAGCGCGACACACACGCCAACGTCGCTGCGCGGCAACGCGTCGCCGGCAAAGCGCGGCTTGTAGTGGTCCTCGATGGCGAAGGCGATGTCGTCGGCCAGCCCATCGTGCTGCGCGTAATAGCGCCCCATGATGCCCTGCAGCTCAGGAAACTCGCCGACCATATCGGTGAGCAGGTCGGCTTTGGCCAGCAGCGCGGCCTGGTCGGCCTTCAGCGCCAGCGCCTCGTCACCCAGCTTCTCGCCGATGGCGCGGGCGATCGCCTGCACCCGCGTCACGCGTTCGCCCTGGGTGCCGAGCTTATTGTGATACACCACCTTGGCCAGCCCCAGCACGCGCGAATCGAGCGCCTTCTTGCGGTCCTGGTCGAAGAAGAACTTGGCGTCGGCCAGACGCGGCCGAACAACCCGCTCGTTGCCGCCGATGACGGCGGACGCATCGGCAGGCGAGATATTGGAAACAATGAGGAAACGGTTGGTCAGCTTGCCTTGCGCGTCCAGCAGCGGGAAGTATTTCTGGTTCGCCTTCATGGTCAGGATCAGGCATTCCTGCGGCACTTCGAGGAAGGCCTCCTCGAACGTACCGACCAGCACATTGGGGCGCTCGACCAGCGCGGTGACTTCATCCAGCAGCGCGTCGTCCTCGACCGGCGTCAAACCCGAGGGCGCAGCTGCAGATTGCAGTTGGCGAACGATCTCGGCGCGACGCTCGGCAAAGCTGGCGATCACTGCGCCGTCGTCTTTCATTTGGCTGGCGTAGCTGTCAGCGCTCCGGATCACCACCGGACTGACGCGCGCTTCGAAACGATGGCCCTGCGTGTCGCGCCCGGCCGTCAAGCCCAGCACGGACAGCGGCACGATGTCCGTGCCATGCAGCGCAACCAGGCCATGCACCGGGCGCACGAAGTGCACGCTGCTCCAGCCGTCGGCCAGCTGGTACTGCATCACCTTGGGGATCGGCAGCTTCGCCATCGCCGCTTCGAGCGCGTGCTGCAGGCCGTCGGCGAGATTCGTGCCCGGTGCGATGCTGTCGTGGAACAGCGCTTCATTCTTGCCGTCTGCCGCGCGGCGCAACTGGCTGACGGCGGACGTATCGGCACCCAGCGCGGCCAGGCGCTTCAGCAGCGCAGGCGTCGCCTTGCCCTCCGCATCCAGACCCACGGCAACCGGCATCAGCTTGGTCGACACCGGCTTGTCGGCGGCACGCTGCAGGACGCCTTCGATGTGCACGCCAAGGCGACGCGGCGAGGCAAAGTTAGCGACCGCAGCCGTCGACTCGGCCAGTCCCTGTGCGACCAAACTTTCGGCAAGCGCGGCAGCAAAGGCCTCGCCCAGCTTCTTCAGTGCCTTGGGCGGCAGTTCTTCGACAAAGAGTTCAACGAGCAAATTTGCGGCGGTCATGCTGCGGCCTTCTTTTCAATCTGTGCCAGCACTTCGCCTGCCCAAGCCTTGGGCGCCATCGGGAAACCCAGCCGCGCCCGGCTATCGAGATAACTCTTCGCCACCGCGCGCGCCAGGTTGCGAATGCGACCGATATACGCCGCGCGCTCGGTCACCGAAATCGCGCCGCGCGCGTCCAGCAGGTTGAAGGTATGCGCGGCTTTCAGCACCTGCTCGTAGGCCGGCAGTGCGAGCTGAACCGCCATCAGTTCCTGCGCCTTCTGCTCGTGCGCGGAAAAGGCGGCGAGCAGGAAATCGACGTCGCTATGCTCGAAGTTGTAGGCCGACTGCTCGACCTCGTTCTGGTGATAGACATCGCGGTAGGTCAGCCCCTCGGTCCAGACGAGGTCAAACACGCTTTCCACGCCCTGCAGATACATCGCGAGGCGCTCCAAACCATAGGTGATTTCGCCGGTGATCGGCTTGCAGTCGATGCCGCCGACCTGCTGGAAGTAGGTGAACTGGGTGACTTCCATGCCGTTCAACCACACTTCCCAGCCCAGCCCCCAGGCGCCGAGCGTGGGGTTTTCCCAGTCGTCCTCGACGAAGCGCACGTCGTTCTTTTTCAGGTCGAAGCCGAGCGCCTCAAGCGAACCGAGATACAGTTCAAGAATGTCAGCCGGCGCCGGTTTCAGCACCACCTGGAACTGGTAGTAATGCTGCAGGCGGTTGGGGTTGTCGCCGTAGCGCCCGTCCTTGGGGCGGCGGCTCGGCTGCACGTAGGCGGCCTTCCACGGCTCCGGCCCGAGCGCGCGCAGGAAGGTCGCGGTATGCGAGGTGCCGGCGCCGACCTCCATGTCGTAGGGCTGCAAAAGCGCGCAGCCGCGCTCGGCCCAGTAGCGTTGCAGGGTGAGGATGATGTCCTGAAAGGTGGGTTTCACGGCGGATGAGCGGCTTTTCGGCAAAGGCGCATTTTAACGTGGTTGGCGGGGGTTTCGGGGTTGACTGTGGCTCGGAGTACCGCGGAACCCGCAGCCCGGGATTGCATCGCGCCCCGCCACCATCCCATTATCCTTGGATCTTTCTTTCCCCAACCCATGGCATGTCGCTGAAAAACGCGCCGCCAAGCATGTGAAGGTTACGTTGGGCGCAAAAAGGCCGGACTCGCGTCCGGCCTTGCATGGTCCGCCGATCAGGAAAAAATTACTCGATGGCGGGCAGTCCGCCGATGTAGCCGAAGACTCCCTGATTCACGCCGTTACCGATCTTGGCCTGGATCTGCGCCTTGAGGTCGGCCGGCATGCTGCCGAGAAGGTCGCCCCAGTGCTGGGTGTTGCCCATGATGTAGGCGCCCTTGCCATTGACGTTGTCTAATACCTGCAGGCCAGTATTCTCGGCGCCGGACAGCGCGCTCATGATGCGGGTCAGCTTCTTCGTGTCGACGTTGTAGGCCCAGACGTAGTTGTTGACGTGGGTGCCCGAGTCCTCGCCGATAAAGAGGGTGCGCATTTTCTCGGAGAAGAACACGTTGTCGGCGTTGGCGATCTTGTTCGGGTTGGACGTGTTGCCCAGCGCGTCAACCGCCATGTCCTCGCCGAGCAGGCCGGCTTCCACATACATCCTGGTCGGCACGTGATTGGAGTTGATCGCTTCGCCGCCATTGGCCGTCTTCTGGCCGCCCGCCATATCCATGGTGTAAGTGCCGCCGGCACTGATTTTGGCGATCTTGATATGATCGACCGGGCCGCTGGCATCGGCCTTCATGCCCTTGTCGATGTAGGACATGGCGATGTAGGCCTTGTTGTCCTTCGCGTTGAAGGCGACGCCCTCCATCTTGTTCCACTCGGTGGTGGCGCCCAGATAGGCGGCGTAGCGGCGGGTTTCCATGAAGGCGGCGGCCTTTTCCTTGCCCGGCTTGAGCATCAGGCACTCGTCCGCCGTGGATCCGGTGCGGACGCGTGTATAACCGGCATCGCAGACGCCCTCGACGGGAGCAACGAAATCCCATATGTCGGCGAAGGTGGTGCCGGCATCGACGATGGCCTTGATCTCGGCGTTGGTGGCATGGCCGAGCTTGAACCAGGTCAGATCGGCCGCGCCGGCGCCGATGGCGGAGGTCTGGTTCCATTTGGCGGCGTACAGGGCGCCGGCGGAAAGGTCTTTCTCCTTGTCGGCGACAAACATGATGAGGGCGACGTTGGTGCCATCGTCGCCCATCAAGGCGGTCCTGCTGTCGGCCATAACCATGGACATCTCCCAGGTACCGCGACCCATCGCGTAATGCTTGACCACGCTGGTGGCGCCATCCTTGTTCACGACAACTTCCGGAATCCAGCCGTAATGGTAGGGGTTGGCGGTCTGGGTGTTTTTCCAGTACAGCTCGGTCATGGCCTTGATGCCGGCGGCGGTAGTGGTAGCGTAGTTGCTGTTCAACGGGTTGAGCTGCAGATCGTAGTCCTCTTCGGAACCCAGGTGGGTGTTCCACGGCGTTTGCGAGCCGAAGCAGTTGATCCAGGTGCCGTTGACGGAGGAGAAGTCGATCGGACGCTGGGACTTCACGGACAGGGCGCCGTTGTCGGCCTGATTGATCCCGGTCAGCAGCATGCCGCTGGGCGCGCGGCTGTACCAGCCGGCGGCCTTGTCGGCCTCGCTGCCGTCGGACAGCAGCCAGTCGTATTCCAGGTGGCTGACCAGCCATAGATTGCCATCGACGTTGAGCAGGCTGTTGGCATCCGGGGTTTCGAAAACCACCGGCTGGCCGTAGGGGTCGATCAGAGGCTGCATTTGGTAGTCATAAGCCTGTCCAGCCGGGTGAGCATTGCCGCCGACCTTGTCGTTGACGCCAAACAGGGTGTGATAGGCCAGGGGAAAGTCCTTGCTGGTGCCATCGTCGTAGGTCACCACGGCCTTGGCCGTGATGACGTTCTGCGACATCGTGTCGACGGTATTGGGAGCGGCGGCGGTTTCGACAAATTCGACCGAAACGATCCGGGCCTCGTCGTCGTCGCTGTTACACGCGGTCAATGCAAAGGGGGCGGCGAGCCCCAAAGTTGCCAGGACGGCAAGGTTCAAGATTTTCAGCTTCATGCGAGGCTCCCAATAACGAAATTTGATTAAGGTGTGTTTTGAATTGCCACAAGGCGCAGCGAGCTTGACCTTTTTTCGTTACGGTTTTTTGTTGGAATTGTGAAACCCCGTGTTTAACGGCATTACTAAACAACCGCCGGCTAGCCGCCGGGCCACAGCCGGCATGTCAGTGCATTGAAGGTTTAGCCATTCGGGGCTTCACATCCATCCTCAGACTGGATTTCTTCGCTGCGCTCGCAACCGCGCATGAATAATTCAGTGGTTTCTAAGCGCCCGCCGCTTCCAGCGCCTCGATCTCCCCCGACAATTCCAGCCACTCCCCCTCTTCAATCGCCAGTTCGTCAATGACATGCTGAAGCTGCCTGCCGGTTTCGGTAATCTCCCCGACGGTAAGCGTTCCGCCCAGGCGGGCTTCGAACGCCGCCTTTTCCGCTTGTAGCGCAGCCATGCTTTTGTCGAGCTTCTCCAGTTTCTGCTGCAACGATTTGATCTTTCCCGAGGACACCGGCTTCTTCGCCGCAGCCGGCGCGGGTTCCGTCTTGATCACCGGTGCGCTAGCCACCTTGCCGGCCTCCTTCAGGCTTTCCCGCAGGCGCTTGCCCTCCTCCAGCAGGTAGCGCTGGTAGTCGTCCAGGTCGCCGTCGAACGGCTCCACTCCGCCGCGCGTAACCAGCCAGAATTCGTCGCACACCGAACGCAGCAGGGCGCGGTCGTGGCTGACCAGCATGAGGGTGCCTTCGAATTCATTGAGCGCCATCGCCAGCGCTTCGCGGGTGGCGAGGTCGAGGTGGTTGGTCGGCTCGTCCAGCAGCAAGAGATTCGGCCGCTGCCACACGATCATGCACAACACCAGCCGCGCTTTTTCGCCGCCGCTCATGGTGCCGACGGCCTGCTTGACCATGTCTCCGTTGAAATTGAAGGTGCCGAGGAAGTTGCGCAGATCCTGCTCGCGGCTGCTGAACTGGCCGGCGCCGCCGTTGGCGATGGTGTCGCGGGCGAGGCGGATCATGTGTTCCAGCGGGGTGTCTTTGGGGCGCAGCACGTCGAGTTCCTGCTGCGCGAAGTAGCCGATGTTGAGGCCGCGCCCCTCGATCACTTCGCCCGCGACCACCGGCAGGGTGCGCGCGATGGTCTTCACCAGCGTCGACTTGCCCTGGCCGTTGGCGCCGAGGATGCCGATGCGCTGCCCGGCGAAGACCGACTTGCTGACGTGCTGCACGATCACCGTCGGCAATGTGCCAGGAGGCGCATCCGCGGGCGGCGGGTAGCCGAAGCTGGCGTCGTCGATGGTCAGCATGGGGTTGGGCAGGTTGAGCGGCTCCTTGAATTCGAAGGTGAAATCCGCGCTCGCCAGCATCGGCGCCAGGCGTTCCATGCGATCCAGCGCCTTGACCCGGCTCTGCGCCTGCCTGGCCTTGCTGGCCTTGGCCTTGAAGCGGTTGATGAAGTCCTGCAGGTGGGCGATCTTGTCCTGCTGTTTGGCGAACGCCGCCTGCTGCAGCGCCATCTGCTCGGCGCGCATGTCCTCGAAGGTGCTGTAGTTGCCGCCGTAGCGGGTGAGCTGGCCGTTTTCGATGTGGATGGTGACGTTGGTCACGGCGTCGAGAAACTCGCGGTCATGGCTGATCACCAGCATGGTGCCGGGGTATTTCTTCAGCCAGGCTTCCAGCCATACCAGCGCATCGAGGTCGAGGTGGTTGGTGGGTTCGTCGAGCAGCAGCAGGTCGGACGGGCACATCAGCGCCCGCGCCAATTGCAGCCGCATGCGCCAGCCGCCGGAAAAGCTGTTGACCGGCTGGTTCAGCTCGCGCACCTGGAAGCCCAGGCCGAGGATCAAGGCCTGCGCGCGCGACTGCGCGTCGTGCGCGCCGGCGTCGTGCAGCGCCATGTAAGCGTGCGCCATGCGCTCGCCGTCGTCGCTTTCCTCGGCGGCGGTGACCTCGGCCTGCGCCGCGACCAGCTGGCTGTCGCCGGCGATGACGAAGTCGGTCGCGGACTCGGACGTTTCCGGCATGTCCTGCGCCACCTGCGCCATGCGCCACTGCGACGGCATGGAAAAGTCGCCCTTGTCTTCGTGCAGGGTGCCGTTGATGAGCGCGAACAGGCTGGATTTGCCGGCGCCGTTGCGCCCCACCAGGCCGACCCGTTCGCCGGGGTTGATCGAGACCGAGGCGTTGTCGAGCAAAACCTTGGCGCTGCGCCGCAGGCTGAGATTCTTGAGGATGATCATGCGGAAGATGCGGCGCGCAGGACACGTACCGCTTGAATCGTAAAACCGGATTTTACCCCGACATGGGTCCCCACCCGTTCGGAATGTCGACCGTTTGCCGCTTCGACACCGGTTGACGGTTTTCCGTCAGCCCGCGCGAGCATGCCAACCGGCCCCTTCAGGCCGGATCTTGCAAGCCTTTGTTTTGTCGATCCATTTTTTGTCACATTGCCATGGCCCGGTTGGCACAGGCATTGCAGGTATTCAGGCACCCCTCGCGCAAGGAGCGCATCATGAAATTTCAATTCGGTAAAAACCAACTGGTTCTCGAACTCAGCACCTCGCCCTTCGCCTGGTTTCACGGCCAGACCGAGCGCATGAGCCTCACCAGCCTGTCACTGCTGTTCGTGCAATTTTCCCTGTTTGCACGCCAGCCCGCAGCCTGATGCAAGTCGGTCGAGCCACCAGCGTGAGCATCAGCCTGTCTCGTTCGCCGCTGGGATTTTTCAGCGGCAGCACCTACCGCATGTCGATGCTCAGCCTGACGCTGCTGTTTGTCGAATTCCGGGTGCTGCGGCGGAGCACGCCCTACTACACCTGACCCTCGGGTTGCCCGACAGGCTGCAAACGGGGGATTTCCAGCACTGCCTCCAGGCCGCCCGCCGCACGGTTTCCGAGCTTCACTTTCCAGCCGTTTGTTTCCGCCAGCTGGCGCACGATCGCCAGCCCCAGCCCGGTGCCTCCCGTGGCCTGTGAGCGCGAGCCCTCCATCCGGTAAAACGGCCTGAACACCTTTTCCATCTGGTCGTCGGGGATGCCGGCGCCGGCGTCGCGCACGGTCACCCGCGCCAACGTGTCCGAACATTCCAAAGCCAGCTCGATGGGCGTGCCGCCGCCGTAGCGCTGCGCATTCTGGATCAGGTTGGACACGATCCGCCGCACCGCCAGCCGCGCCACCTCGACCTCGCACGGCGCCGCGCCCGCCCATGGCAGGCCCGCATCGGTCGCCACCTCCTCCAGCAGTTCCGCAAGATCGAAGCGCACCTTCGTTTCGGCCTGCGTGGTCCGCGCCAGTTCCAGATAGCCGGCAATCAGCCTGTTCATGTCGGCCAGATCGGCCACCGCGCGATCGATGCGCGCAGGGGCGGGCGCATCGCGCAGCATTTCCAGATTCAGCTGCAGGCGCGTCATCGGGGTGCGCAGGTCGTGTGAGATGCCTGCCAGCAGGGTGGTGCGGTTATCCAGCAGCTCGCGCACTTCGGCCGCCATGGTGTTGAAACGGCGGGCGAGTTCGGCGAGTTCGGCGGGGCCGGTTTCCGGCAAGGGCTCGGGCAGCTCGCCCGCCCCCACCTGACTGGCCGCCTGCGCCGCGCGCGCCAGCGGCACGGTGATGCGGCGCACCAGAAACAGGGCGGTCAGCAGACTGAACAACGTGCCCAGCGCGACAACCGCGATCGCGGCCAGCGGCGGCTTGACAGCATAGCGGCCGGGAAAGAAGCCGACCCGCAGGTCGTACCCGCCGACCGGGATATCCAGCCACGCTGACGCTTGATTCGGCACCCCGCGCAATACGACCGCCGCGCCCACGCGGCGGCTCAGCGCGGCTTCGATCTGGCTGCGGAACGCAAACCGCGGCGCATCCGCGGTCGCCCCGACGTCGGCGGTGGTCAGGCGCAGGCCGTGGCGGCGCGCCAGTTCGCGCTCGAACGCCGGACGCGTCTCGGGCGGCAGTTCCACCCAAGTCTGCGCCGACAGCACGACCAGGCCGGCCAGGTCGTCGGCCGAGCGCTCCGCCACCGGGATGATCAGGGTGCGGGTCACTACCCAGAACGCCGCCGCCTGGAACACGACGAAGGCCAGCGCCAGCGTCAGCGCGGTGCGGACGAACAGGGAACGAGGAAGGTGCTTCACCCCTTGCCCTGCGGCACGAACAGATAGCCCTGCCCGCGCTGGGTGCGGATGTAAGCCGGGTTGGCCGGGTCGTCCTCGATTTTCTTGCGCAGGCGATTCACCCGCACGTCGATGCTGCGGTCGAACGGGTCGCGCTCGAAGCCGCGCAGCTGGTCCATCAGCCAGTCGCGCGACAGCGCGCGGTTAGCGTGGGTGACGAAAATTTCCAGCAGTTCGTATTCGCCGCTTGTCAGCGTGATTTCCGCGCCGCCGCGGCTGAGTGTGCGGGCGTCGAGGTTGACGCTGAAGGGTCCGAAATGCACCCGCCGCGAGGTTTCAGCCGCCGCCGGCGCGGCCGCGCCGCCGTGCCGGCGCATCACCGCGCGGATGCGCGCCAGCAGTTCGCGCGGATTGAACGGCTTGGGCAGGTAATCGTCGGCGCCGACTTCGAGGCCGATGATGCGGTCGATGTCCTCGCCCTTGGCCGACAGCATGATGATGGGCGGAAATCCAGGCTGCGCGCGCAGCCGCCGCGCCACCGACAGGCCGTCCTCGCCCGGCATCATCCAGTCGAGCACCAGGAGGTCGGGCAGCCGGGCGGCGAGCAGCTGATCGAGCGAGGCCGCGTCTTCCGCGGTCTCGACCGCATAGCCCTGGCCCGCCAGGTATTCGGCCACCAGTTCGCGGATGCCGGAGTCGTCGTCGGTTACGTAAATCACGTTTTTTTCCATGCGGCAACTATATCAGCGGCAACCGGGTGCCATTCCCTCCCCAGTTACACACTGTTACAAAATCGACCTTGCGCGAAACAGTGCGCTTACTTTCCTCAACCAGACTGCGAAGCATGGAAGCGAAGCAACGCAACCACAGAAATGGAGACCACGATGAACACACGACAACTTTGGATTTCCGGACTGTCCGCACTGGGACTGGCCTTGGCCGCCCCGGTTCAGGCCGCCCCGGACTTGATGGATGGCGCGTTCATCGTGGCCAAGCGCGAGCGCGGCAACGAGGTTCGTCCGGATCGGCGCGATGCCCGCAAGGACGAGCGCAGCGCCTCCAGGCACGAAGCCGAGGAGCCGCGAGGCTACGGCTACGGCTACGAACGGCGCCGCCAGAAACAACCGCAGCAATCCGAAGAGGGCAGTCGCCCCCGCGACCGCCGCTGAACCCGACTGACTTAAATCAACCAAGGAGAGTAACGATGAAATCACGCACCCTGAACATCACCCTGATTGCCGCACTGCTGGCCGCCAGCGGCGCAGCGCAGGCCGGTCCCGGCCGTGGCAACGGCGACGGTTTTACCGCACGCGCCAAGGTTCTGGCCAGCACGCCGGTCTACGAGACGATCAACGAGCCGAGCCGCGAGTGCTGGACCGAAACCGTCGGGTACGAGACGCAGAGCTATCGGGAGGGCAACAGCGCCGGCGGCGCGATTCTCGGCGCCATCGCCGGCGGCCTGATCGGTTCCACCGTCGGCAAGGGCAACGGCAAGGTCGCCGCCGCCGCGGTCGGCGCCGCCACCGGCGCCGTGGTAGGCGACCGCTGGAACGACGGCGGCACCCGTTACGAATCGCGCCCGCAGCAAGTGGAACGCTGCCGCGCCCAGGATAACTTCCGCCAGGTGGTCAGCGGCTACGACGTGCGCTACCGCTTCCAGGGCCGCGAATACAGCACTCACCTGCCCTACGACCCGGGCAAATGGTTGACCCTTGATGTGCGTTTTTCCGTGGCCGAGGACCAGCGCGGCGAGCGCTGGAACAGCAGCCGCAATAAGTGGAACGACTGACGCTCAGCCTGGAAGCCTGTCGGACCTGGAACCTGAAAGGAGAAGCACCATGTTACGCGCCCTTCTGATTGCAACCACCTTGGCCGCCTCCGGCGCCGCCATCGCCCACAGCGACTATGGCCATGGCCGCGTGGTCTCGGTCGAACCGCACTTCGTGCTCTCGTTCGGCGCCCGCCACCATGACGGCTTCCGCGTGCTATACGAGTCCGGCGGCGCGCGTTACTGGACGCATAGTCCGTACCACCCCGGTCATGTCATCGTGCCGCCGCCGCACCGGGTGACGCATGTGCGGCATTACCGCGAGTACGGTTACCGGGAATACGATCATGGCTGGGATGACCGCCGCGGCCGGAAAGACCGCCGCGATGACTGGCGCGACGGTCGTCGCGAACACCGCAGCGACCGGCGCGACCAGCGCCGCCACGACCGCGACTAGGCAGGCGATGGGCCCGGGGTTTCCCGGGCCCATTCGTTGTTCACGGCCCGGGGGCGATTATTCGTGATGCACGACGAACGCGACTTCGGTGGTGAAGTTGCCGACGCCGCGATGGCTGGTCGGGGTCCAGCCTGAATCCTTGAGGTAATGCGTCAGCTCGCGCGTCATCGCCGGGTTGCCGCAAACCATCACGCGGTCCTGTTCGGGATCCGCCGCGGGCAGGCCGAGGCGTTGCGACAGCGCGCCGGAACGGAACAGGTCGCCGCCGCGCTCGGGTACGGGGAAAGGCTCGCGCGTCACCGTCGGCACGTAATAAAGCTGGGCGTTGTCCAGCGATTCGATCTCGTCGCGGTAGGCCAGCTCGGCCGCCGTGCGCACCGAATGCACCAGCACCACGTTCTCGAAGCGCGCATAGAGCCCGGCGTCGCGGATCAGGCTCATGAACGGCGCCAGCCCCGTGCCGGTTGCCAGCAGGTACAGCGTGCGGCCCGGCGACACATGATTGAGCGTGAGCGAGCCGGTGGCCTTGCCGTTGACCCACACCTTGTCGCCGGGGCGGATGTGGACCAGCCGGCTGGTCAGCGGACCGTCCGGCACGTGGATGCTGAGGAACTCCAGATGATCGCGGTCGGCGGTGGAGACGATGGAATACGCGCGCGCCACCAGCCTGCCCTCGCGCTTCAAGCCGATGGTGACGAATTCGCCGTTCTCGAAGGCAAAATCCTGCGGCCGGCTGAGCGTGAAGCTGAAGGTCCTGTCCGACCACGGCCGCACCGACTGCACCGTTTGTTCGCTGTAAGGCATGATTTCTCCTTTGTTCCGCCGCTGTTTCCATGTGCCGCACAAGGCGCCCAGCTGATTCGACGGCACGAACAGGACACAGTTCCAGCGCAATGCGGGGCCAAGCGGTTCCGTTTGCTCATCCCTTGATGCAGACCAGCGGCTTCAGCTTCGCCACCTTGCGCGCCAGCCCGGCACGGTCGGCCGCTTCCACCACCGCGCCGACGTCCTTGTAGGCGCCGGGGGCTTCTTCCGCCACGCCCCGCAGCGAGGGGCTGCGGATCAGGATGCCCTGGCCGGCGAGTTCGTCCACCAGCGCCCGGCCGCGCCACTGGCGGGTGGCCTGGTGGCGGCTCATGGCGCGCCCGGCGCCGTGGCAGGCGGAACTGAAGGCGCGCGTCATGCCTTCCTCGGTGCCGACCAGAATGTAGGACGCAGTGCCCATGCTGCCGCCAATCAGCACCGGTTGGCCGATATCGCGCAGGTCGCCGGGCAGGCTCGGATGCCCCGGGCCGAAGGCGCGCGTTGCGCCCTTGCGGTGCACATACAAACGGCGCGTCTGGCCGCCGACCGTATGCCACTCCTCCTTGCAGGTGTTGTGCGAAACGTCGTAGATCAGGGTGAGATGGGTCCCCGGCAGAACGTCGGCGAACACCTTGCGGGTGAGGTGGGTGATGACCTGGCGGTTGGCCAGCGCGCAGTTGACCGCCGCGCGCATGGCGCCGAGATAGGCCTGGCCGACAGGCGAGTGGATGGGCGCGCAGGCGAGTTCGCGGTCGGGCAGTTCGATGCCGTACCCCGGCGCGGCGATCACCATCCGTTTGAGGAATTCGGTGCCGATCTGGTGCCCCAGCCCGCGCGATCCGCAATGGACGCTGACCACCACCTCGCCCTGGCGCAGGCGGAAACGTTCGGCCGCCTTGCTGTCGTAGATCTCGACGATTTCCTGCAATTCGAGGTAATGGTTGCCGGAACCGAGGGTGCCGATCTCGTCGCGCTGGCGGCGCTTGGCCTGCTCGGACACCTGGCCCGGCTCGGCGCCGGCCATGCAGCCATGCTCCTCGATGCGGTCCAGGTCGGTCTCGCTGCCGTAGCCCCGCTCGACCGCCCAGCGCGCGCCGCCGCGCAGCATCGCGTCCATCTCGCCGGCGTCAAGGCGCAACTGGCCGGTGCTGCCCACACCGGCCGGAATGTGGGTGAACAGGCGGTCGGCCAGCCGCTGTTTGAGTGGAGCGATCTCTGCCGCCGTAAGCCCGGTATGCAGGGTGCGCACGCCGCAGGAGATGTCGAAGCCCACCCCGCCGGCGGATACCACGCCGCCCTCCTCGGCATCGAACGCCGCCACCCCGCCGATCGGAAAGCCATAGCCCCAATGCGCGTCGGGCATGGCGTAGGCGGCCTGGACGATTCCCGGCAGCATGGCGACATTGGCGATCTGCTCATGGACCTTGTCGTCCATTTCAGCGATCAACGCCCGATCCGCATAGATCACCGCCGGCACCCGCATTTTTCCGGAGGGCGCGATATGCCATTCGAAATCCGACACCTGCCTGATCTGGTCAATGTTCATTTTTCAAACGTCCACCACGCATTGGGCCAACCATCGCCCGGTCTCATCCTTCTCCACTTTCAGCTCAGTATAGGTGGCGCCCTTGATCTCGACGGCCGGCTGGTGCTTCTCGACGTCAACGGCTTCGCCCCACGCGGTGGCATGCAGATGACGCCCGTCCAGGCTGACTTCGAAGCGGCTGAACAGCATGTGGCGCGCCGCCATCTCGAGGATCAGCGCGTTAAGCCAGTCGACCAGCAGCAATTCGTCGTCCGGCGCCTCGCAGTCGATATCGACTGCCATCGCCGGCGCCACACTAACCGGATCGGTCACCACGGCGGTCATCGCCAGTGCCGCCTGCTCGAAGGCCGCAGCCAGGGTGGGGCCGACGCCGCGCACCCCCATGTCGGCCTGGTGCGGAAAATGCACCCAGTGCATCCCATCATCCATGGCGGTTCCACCTGTCTGGCTCATTTCCGATGCACGCCTGTCCGCAACACCGGCTCAGTCGGTAATGTCCTCAAGGATATCCGCCACCACACGGGTACGGGTATTCATGATCGCCACATCGGTGCCGATGATGACGCGCACATACTCCGGCGGCAGCCGCGAAAGGCGCTGATCCAGCGCATAAGGGAGGTAGCGCCATTGCGCATCCTCGTGAATCGGCTGGTTGGGTCTTGCCCGCCAGGCATGGCCGGGCGGAAGCCGGCCCTTCCTGGCCTGGCCGGGCGGGAGTTTCTGGTAGCGCGGCGCGTAATAGTCATGAATCAGGCGACGGTCCTGATCGGTGAACACCACCCTCACCGAGTAGTGCGGGTCGCGCACCGCGACTTCGCCATAACGTGGGCCGGTCTCGCAGCCGATCAGGGCTGGCGCCAGCGCGACGGTCAGCAGCACAACAAGCAATCTGGATTCCATGGACAAGCTCCTGTTGACGATCGATGGACAAGCTTCTCCAAGGATAGACACAGGCGCATTGAACTGCCCGCGCATTGCCGGCAAAAATTCGAGAGGCGCTGGGAGGATCGCCGAATGGGCAGCCGGACTTACAGGCTGCCGGCTGGCGGCCGATCGCGCCACGCCGCCACCGCGGCCGCCCGCGCCTGGAAGATGGCCTCCCGGATGCGCGCCGGGTCGGCGTTGCGCGCCACCTCGGCGGCATCGATCGCCTGCGCGGCCTGCAGCGCCTGCCGCAGGTAATCCGGCTCGGGAAAAGGCTTGTCCGGGTAGCCTGGCCGGCCGCGGAAATCGCACTCGCAGGCCTGCAGAAATTCTTCGAAGCGCTCGGGGCGGCGGAAGGCGTCGAGCCGCTCCAGCAGTTCGACGAGGGTGCCGGGACGCAGTTCCAGCGCGCGGTGCACGGTTCCATGATCGCGCGCCACCGCAACGGCGAGATCGCGGCAATCGGCAGGCACGCGGATGCGTTCGCTCAGCGCGCGCACCAGATCGACGCTTCTGGCTTCATGGCCGTGATGTTTGGGCCAGAGTTCGGGCGGGGTGACGCCCTTGCCGAGGTCGTGGGTCAAAGCTGCGAAGCGCACCGGCAGGCTGAAACCCTGCCGCGCCGCCCAGTCGACGACCAGCATGGCATGCGCACCGGTATCGATTTCGGGATGGTGCCCGGGCGGCTGCGGCACACCGAACAGGCGGTCGATTTCGGGAAACAGCCGGGCCAGCGCGCCGCAGTCGCGCAGCACCTGGAACATGCGCGACGGCTGCGCGTCCATCAGACCGCGCGCGACTTCCTGCCACACCCGCTCGGGCACCAGCGCGTCGACTTCGCCGTTGTCCACCATCTGCCGCATCAGTGCGAGGGTTTCAGGCGCCACGGCAAAGTCGGTAAAACGGGCGGCGAAGCGGGCCACTCTTAGAATTCGAACAGGATCTTCGGCAAAGGCTGCGCTGACGTGGCGGAAGGTTTTGGCGGCCAGATCGCGCTGGCCGCCGCAGGGGTCGATCAGGGCGCCGGTCTCGTCCTCGGCCATCGCGTTGATGGTGAGGTCGCGCCGCAGCAAGTCCTCTTCCAGCGTGACTTCCGGCGCGGCATACACCTTGAAGCCCTTGTAGCCGTGGCCGGACTTGCGCTCGGTGCGCGCCAGCGCGTATTCCTCGTGGGTTTGCGGGTGCAGGAAGACCGGGAAGTCCTTGCCGACCGGCTGGAAACCCAGCGCCAGCATCTCGTCGGGGGTGGCGCCGACGACGACGAAGTCGCGGTCGGTCACCGGCAGCCCCAGCAAGCGATCGCGCACGGCGCCGCCGACGATGTAGGTTTTCATGACAGCAGGCGCCCTCAACGACGGGCGTTTTCGCGGTAGCCCTCGTACCGTGCGCGCGGCGTGTCGGCGCGCAGGTAATCCGGCGCGATGGCTTCGAGCGCTGCCGGCTGGAAATCGAACACCGACGGCCAGCCGCCGGTGCAGACGTTATCCACGCACATGGCGAAGAAATTGTCGCGCGTCATCAGTTTTTTGCCGGGCTTGAATTCCATTGCCCAGGCCTGCAGGTAGGAAAGCAGGTCCCCGAGCGGGACGATCCTGCGTGGCTTGCCGGTGACTTCGCCCACGTAGCGCACCAGCTCCTGCAGGGTGTAGACCCTGGGGCCGCACAGGTCGTAGGTCTGGCCGTAGGTCGCGGGGTTGTCGAGGCTGTCGGCATAGGCGCGGGCGACGTCTTCCACGTGCACCGGGGCAAAGCGCGCGCCGGCGCTCGCCAGCGGCAACATCGGGAAAACCTTGAGCAGGCGGGCGAACATCGACAGAAAGGAATCGCCGCGGCCGAAGATCACCGACGGCCGGAAGATCGTGACATCGAGGCCGTAGCCGTGGATGAACTTGGGGCCGTTTAAATACCAGTTTTCGTGCTCGACATGCCGCATCCCGGCCTCGCGCACCAGCGCTTCGCCGATGCCCTTGGAGCGCTGGTAGGCCGAGCGCGAATTGGGGTTGGCCCCGAGCGCGCTCATGTGCAGCAGGCGGTGCACGCCCGCCTCGCCGCAGGCGTGGACGACCTTGCGCGGCAGTTCGATGTGGGCTTTCTGGAAGTCTCCGCGGCGGGCGCCCGGCAGGTCGACGCGGCCGACCTTGTTTTCGTGCAGGATGCCGACCAGGTTGATGACCGCATCCATGCCGCGGAAGTGGCGGATGAGTTCCTGCTGGTCGTGCACGTCGGCCTCGATCACCTCAACCGTGGGCAGCAGGATCAAGTCCTTGGCCGCTTCGCGGCGGCGGGAAAGCACGCGCACCTGGAGGCCGCGCGCGGCGAGCTGGCTGACGAGATGGCTGCCGACAAAGCCGGACCCGCCGAGGATGCAGATGCGTTCAATTTTCATGGTGAGGTTGCTTCAAATATGCGGCGTTGCCGATTTTAGCCCGGATGTTTCGTCCATCGAGCATTCAGACTAGTCGCCCGGCCGCTCGATTTCCAGTGCGGCGTCAGGGCCGGGGGCGGAATCTGCCGGGGTTTTGCGCGGCGGCACGGTGCCGAGCCGTTCTGTCAGCAGCGCCGAGGGCTGGCCGAAACGCGCGGCGTAATACATGGCGTTGCTCATCACCTTTTTGACGTAATCGCGCGTCTCGGAAAACGGAATCGACTCGATATAGACCGCGGCTTCCATCGGCCGGGAGTCGCGCCAGCGTTGCGCACGTCCCGGTCCGGCATTGTAGGCGGCGGTGGCGAGCACCGGAGAATCGTCCAGGCTGGTTTGAACGTGCTTGAGATAATACGCGCCGAACTGGATGTTTTTTGCCGGATCCTGCATCTCGCGCGGATGGAAGCGCTTGATGCCGAGCCGTTTTGCGATCCAGCGCGCAGTCGCCGGCATGATCTGCATCAACCCGGACGCGCCGACGCCGGAACGCGCGACGTTGATAAAGCGGCTTTCCTGCCGCATCAGGCCGAACACCCAGGCTTCGTCGAGTCCGTTTTCACGCGCGGCCTTTTGCGCCAGTTCGCGGTACGGCGCCAGAAAACGCAATTCGAAATCGTGCAGCTCGCGGGTGCGCTCGGCGGTGTTGATGGCGCGGTCATACCATTCCATGCGCCGCGCCAGTTCGGCGGCTGCCAGCAGCTGGGCGTCGGAAAACGCCTGGACCGTCCAGTTCCACTCCTGGCTGGCGTCGCTGCGCAAGCCGAGTTGATACAGGGCCAGTGCGCGCGCAATGCCTGGCTGGCGGGCAATGGCCGCGACGTCGTCGCCGCCCGTCTTGATGTTGACGACCGGCGCCTGCATCACCGGACCGAGCTCTTCCTGAGCCAGCTGGCCGTAGTAATGATGCTCGCGCGCCAATGCCAGAAACAGCGGATTCGCCGCTGCGCGCTGGCCGGCGGCCTGCAAGGCGCGTGCGCGCCAGTAACGCCAGACGGGCAGCGTGCGAGTGGCTTCGCCCATGCCCTCGATCGCCCGCTGCACGGCTGGCCAGTTTCCTGCGCGCAGTGCGGCGCGCGCCCGCCATTCGCGCTGAAAATCGTTGGTCGCCGCCACGCCGGCCTGCTGAAACCATCCCAGGGCAACCGCCTCATGGCGGCGCGCTGCCCAGGTGGCGAGATGCGCCCAAGCCGCTTGCAGCTCCTCCGCGGCGAACCGCGGCGCCCACTTCCGCAGCGCCTGCACCGCCTCGCTGGAACTGCGCCGGGCAAGCCGGTCGAGCGCATAGAGCGCGATTTCGCGGTCGCCGCGCTTGCCGGAATCAAGCGGGCCGGATTTCAGCAAGCGTCCGGGATCGCGGCTGGCCCGATCGAACAGCGCCGCGGCCGGGCGCAGCCCTGCCGGCAGGGCATTGGCCGCCGTCCTGGCGACGCCGGTGTTGCCCGCTTCCAGCGCCAGCCGGATGCGCCGCCAGATGTCTTCCTGGCCGATCAATCCGGCCCCGATCAGCTGCTCGAACAAGGGCGTGCAGGCCGACGGCATGTCGCGCCCGGTGAACCACAAGGCCACTGTCTCGCGCAAATGGCTGCGATTGCCCGACGCCCATTCGGCACGGTAGGCATAACACTGGTGCGCGGCATCGGGTTTGACGAGGCGCGGGTACTCGGCCAGATAGGCCGGCCACGCCTCACGCGCGCCGAGCGATTTCAGCCAGTCGGCGCGCAGCGCTTCGGCCATGCGGCTGCCGGGATGGCGCGCCAGAAAATCGGAAAAACGCGCATCCTCGGAACGGCTTGCCAGCATCAGGCGCCAGTATTCAACATAGGGCGCCAGCACATGATCGGCCGGAACGCCGCGCGCGACCTGTTCCAGCGTGGCCGGCTTGCGCGCGGCAAACGCCTGCTGCGCCTGCAGCACGGCATTATCGCCAGGCGCCGCCGCCCCAAACGACGCTACTCCCATCCACAACAAGGCAAGCCAGAACACTCGAATCATGGGCGCGAGGGTAACATGGAGGCACACCGCCAGATATTGGCGACCAGACACCTGCCTTTTACCCCGCCGATGCCCCACACCCTGGATATGAACGACCTGTCATCCCTGCATGCGGCTTTCCCGGCCTTGCAGGGGATGGGCGCGCCCTTGCGAGATCGTTTGACGCAGCGCCTGCAATGGGTGCGCGCACCGCGCGGCGCCGAGATTTTTGCGGCAGGTGATCGCTGCCGGGGATTCCCCCTGCTGATTGCCGGTGAAATCCAGGTGATGCGCAGCACGCCCGACGGCCATGAAATCGAGTTGTACCGGATCCTCCCCGGGGAGTCATGCATCGTCAGCACCAGTTGCCTGCTGGGCGAGGCGCACTATCCAGCGCGCGGACAGGCCCTGACCGACGTGGTGCTGGCGGCCATGCCGCATGATCTATTCGATGCGCTGATCACGGCCCATCCGCCGTTTCGCCGCTATGTGTTCGCGTTGTTCGCCGAACGGCTGGCGCGGATGATGCAGCGCGTGGAAGACGTCGCCTTCCGCTCGTTGACGCGACGGATCGCCGCGCTGTTGCTGGCATCGCCCGACGGCTTTCTGGAAGCCACCCACGAACGGCTGGCGGCACAGATTGGCGCCAGCCGCGAGGCGGTAAGCCGCGCGCTGAAGAAGCTGGAAGTCACAGGCTGCGTCGGCCTCGCGCGTGGACGCATCGCCATTGCGGACCGCGCAAAACTTCTGGCCGAAGCCTGAATGCATTTGGTGATGTGCATCACAGACCCGCGATCCTCCTGCCCCTATAGTGGCGTCACCTCGTCGAGGTACCCCTCACTATTTTCAGGAGCACTCCATGTCATGCAATGTTGGTAGCATCGATCGCATCATTCGTATTCTTGCCGGCCTCGCCCTCATCGTCTGGGCACTGATGGGCGGTCCGGTGTGGGCGTGGGTCGGCGTCGTTCCGCTCGCCACCGGCGTGTTCAAACTCTGCCCGGCCTACAGCCTGCTCGGCTTGAATACCTGCGGAATCAAGAAATAAGTCAGGAGCCGGCGCACACGTTTTCGCCCCTCCGGGTACCCACGCGTGCGCCGGCCTATGCCAGAAACAATTTGTAGGCCGGATTGCGGGACTCGTCCCAATACCGGTAGCCCAGCCCATCCAGAAATTTCTGGAAGCCGGGCTTTTCCTTTTCCGGCACCTGAATGCCGACCAGGATGCGGCCGTAGTCCGCACCGTGGTTGCGGTAGTGGAACAGGCTGATGTTCCAGCCGCGGCTCATGCTTTCCAGAAACTGCATCAGCGCACCGGGGCGCTCGGGGAACTCGAAGCGGTACAGCACTTCGTTGACCGCCTCCGGCGCGCGCCCGCCGACCAGGTGGCGAATGTGCAGCTTGGCCATCTCGTTGTCGGTGAGGTCGAGCGCTTCCAGCCCATGGCGCTGCAACAGCTCGACCACGCGCGCGCCCTCGCCCGCTCCCGGCACCGACAGACCGACGAACACACGCGCCGTTTTGGGGTCGGAATAGCGGTAGTTGAATTCGGTGATGTTGCGCGCGCCCAGCAGGCCGCAGAAGGCCTTGAAGCTGCCCGGCGTCTCGGGAATGGTCACCGCCAGCACCGCTTCCCGCTTCTCGCCGAGTTCGGCGCGTTCGGCGATATGACGCAGGCGGTCGAAGTTCATGTTGGCGCCACTCGACACCGCGACCAGCGTCTTGCCCTTGAGCCGGTCGCCCGCGATCGCGGCCTTCATTCCTGCGATCGACAGCGCGCCGGCCGGTTCCAGGATCGAGCGCGTGTCCTCGAACACGTCCTTGATCGCCGCGCAGATCGCGTCGTTGTTGACGCGGATGATTTCGTCGACGTACATCTGCGCCAGCCGGAAGGTTTCCTTGCCGACCGTTTTCACCGCCACGCCGTCGGCAAAAATGCCCACGCGCGGCAGCGTGACGCGCTTGCCCTTGCACAGCGAGCGCGCCATGGCATCGGCGTCCTCGGGCTCGACGCCGATGATCCTGATTTCCGGCCGCAACCGCTTGATGTAGGCCGCCATGCCGGCGATCAGCCCGCCGCCGCCGACCGGGATGTAGACCGAGTGGATCGGGCCCGGATGCTGGCGCAGCAGCTCCATCGCCACCGTGCCCTGCCCCGCGATCACGTCCGGGTCGTCGTAGGGGTGGACGAAGGTCGCCTTGGCTTCCTTGGCGATCTGGGTAGCTTGGGCCCAGGCGTCGTCGTAGCTATCGCCATGCAGGATGACCTGCGCGCCGCGCGCGGCTACCGCATCGACCTTGATTTTCGGCGTGGTCACCGGCATCACGATGATGGCGGTCGCGCCGAGCTTCTGCGCGGCCAGCGCCACCCCCTGCGCGTGATTGCCGGCCGAGGCCGCCACCACGCCGCGCGCAAGCTGGGCCTGCGTCAGCTTCGCCATCTTGTTGTAGGCGCCACGGCACTTGAAAGAAAACACCGGCTGCAGGTCTTCGCGCTTCAGCAGAATCTGGTTGTTAAGGCGCCGCGACAGATTGTGGGCCACGTCGAGCGGCGACTCGATCGCCACGTCGTAGACGCGCGAAGTGAGGATGCGTTCGAGGTAATCGTCAGGTGGGCTCATGGCGGCAGAGGGTGCGAGGTTTGTAAAATTGGGGCGATGCCGCTATCTTAGCCGGCTGCAACCCAATCGACGAAAACATCATGAATCAGGACGAAATGAAGCAAGCCGTGGCACGCGCCGCGGTGGATTATGCCAAGGGCGGCATCATCGGGGTAGGCACCGGCTCGACCGCCAACTATTTCATCGACGCGCTGGCCGCAGTGAAGGGCCGCATCGACGGCGCCGTGGCCAGTTCGGAAGCCACCGCCGCCCGCCTCAAAAGCCACGGCATCCAGGTGCTGGACCTCAACAGCGTGGGCGAACTCGAAATCTACGTCGACGGCGCCGACGAGATCACCGAGCACTTCGCCATGATCAAGGGCGGCGGCGGCGCGCTGACGCGGGAAAAGATCGTGGCGGCGTGCAGCAAGCAGTTCATCTGCATTGCCGACGAGAGCAAGCTGGTCGGCGTGCTGGGCACGTTTCCGCTGCCGGTCGAGGTGATCCCGATGGCACGCTCGTATGTCGCGCGCGAACTGGTGAAACTCGGCGGCCAGCCCAGACTGCGCGAGGGCTTCACCACCGACAACGGCAACCTCATTCTCGACGTCCATGGCCTCTCGATCGTCGATCCGGCGTCGCTGGAAACCGCGATCAATCTCATCGTCGGCGTGGTCACCAACGGCCTGTTCGCGCGGCGCGGGGCGGACGTTCTGCTACTGGGAACAGAATCCGGCGTCAAGACCTACAAAAAGTAATTACCGGGCTTGCGAGAGGTCGTCCTCGGGTTCCTGCTCGTCGGCGGGAACCCGATATTTCTCGGCCGCCCACTGTCCCAGGTCGATCATTTTGCAGCGCTCGCTGCAAATCGGCTTCCAGCGATTCTCCGCTGTCCATTTCACGGCCGCACCGCATATCGGGCAACTGACAACGGGAAGTTTGGCAGCGGGCTTCACAGGGTACAGAAGGTCAGATCAAAGTCGATCGGCCCGGCGGTGCAGGCACGCAGTTGCCCGGATCCCGCCGGAACGAAGCGGATGTTGAGCATGTACTTGTTGGCGGATATCTCCGGCACGCACGGCAGATTGTCGCCCAGAGCGACACGGATCAGCTGAGGATTGCGCGCTTCGAGCATGCGCTGATAGTGGCCATTGTCCACATGCTGGATTTCGGGCTGGCCGCTGTCGCGCAGCAAGCCCAACACGATGTCGACCGCGGCACGAATGGACGAAAATGGCGCCAGCCAGCACTGCAGTTGCTGGATGCGTTGTTCGGCCGGTTGGTGCTGCCAGTAATGGTAGGACGGCAGGTCGAACTCGCACATCCCGCCCGGGATGGCCGCGCGCTGCTTGATGGCCATCAGCCAGTCGTCTTCGCGCAGGTGCTGGCCGACTTTTCCGGGCAGCTGATAGATGCCGTGGTGCGCCGACTCGATCGCCGCCAGCACCCTTTCCAGCGTTGCGCCCTGCACATGCGGATTGCCGCGCAACGCCGTCAATACGGCTTTTTGCCGGTCCAGTTCCTGCAGCAGATCGGACTTGAGGTCGGCGCGCGCCGCCACTTCCGCCATTTCGAACAAGGTCAGCAAGGCCGCATGATGCGCATGCGGATCGGGCGATGCGGCATAGGCATCGAAGCGTTCGAACAGACTCTCCAGCCGCAGCAGGGTGCGGATGCGTTCGCTCAGGGGATATTCGTAGTGGATCACGCCGCGCCGCGTTGGTTCGGATGAGTCGATTGTCGCTGATTGAGATGGAAAATCAAGGCGGCGGCACGGCGGCAAGGGCCAGATAACGCTGATGCAGCGCGACCACCTCGGCATGCAACGCCTCCGGCGTTGCGGTATTGACGATGATATCATCCGCCACCGCCAGGCGTTCGGCGCGCCCGGCCTGTGCCGCGAGAATGGCTTTTATTTCTTCATGCGCGAGTCCGCTGCGCGCCTTCACCCGCGCGATCTGCACATCTTCCGGGCAATCGACCACCAGCACGCGGTTCAGCATATCCCGGTAGCCGCCGGTTTCCACCAGCAGGGGAATCACGACAAGCGCATAGGGCGCGCTCAACGTGGCGAGCCTGTCCCCCACCACCTGCCGGATACGCGGGTGCAGGATGGCTTCGAGCTGGCGCCGTGCCGCACTGTCGGCGAACACGCGGCGGCGCAGGGCGGCGCGGTCCAGTGTGCCGTCGGCCTGCATCACCGTTTCGCCAAACACCGCGCGGATCTCTTCCAGTGCCGCCCCGCCCGCAGGGCGAGCACCCGCAAGGGGTACGCCGGCGGGTTCCCCGCTGCTGGGAAGCGACCCTTCCGCAGCGTCTGGCGGCGTACCCCTTGCGGGTGCGGTCAGGTCGCGTGCAATGACATCGGTATCGATCACCGGCACACCCAGCGCGGCAAAGCAATCGGCGACGGTCGACTTGCCGGACCCGATGCCGCCGGTGAGGCCGACCGTGAACATCAGAACTGTGCGAGATAGGCCTGGGTCAGATCGGCGCCGAAGAACAGCGCCACCAGCCCGCCGCCGGCCAGATAGGGGCCAAAGGGAATCGGCACGCGCCGGTCGTGCTTCACCAGCACGATCATCGCGATCCCGATCGCCGCGCCAACCACCGACGACAGCAACAGGGTAACGGGCAGCATCTGCCAGCCGAGCCAGGCGCCGATGGCCGCCAGCAGCTTGAAGTCGCCGTAGCCCATACCATCCTTGCCGGTGACCAGCTTGAAGAGCCAGTACACCGACCACAGCACCCCGTAGCCGGCGATGGCGCCGATGACCGCATCCGGCAGGCTGGCGAAATGCCCGCCCAGATTGAACATCAGCCCCAGCCACAGCAACGGCAGGGTGAGGCTGTCGGGCAGCAGGGTGGTGTCGAGGTCGATGAATGCCAATGCGACCAGCGTCCACACCAGCAGCAGCGCACCCAGCGTTTGCACACTCACGCCCCACTTCCAGGCCACTGCCGCCGACAACAGTGCGGTAAGCAATTCCACCAGGGGGTAGCGCGCGCCGATCGGCGCGCTGCAGGCCGAACAGCGCCCGCGCAACCACAACCACGACAGCAGCGGAATGTTTTCCAGCGCGGTGATCCGATGTCCGCACTGCGGACAGGCCGAACGCGGCACGGCGAGATTGTAAGGCGCGGATTCGGCAGGCGTTTCGCCGCGCAGTTCGGCGCACTGCGCCTGCCATTCCGCCTCCATCATTTTGGGCAGGCGATGGATGACGACGTTGAGAAAGCTGCCGACCAGCAGGCTGAATAAAAAAACCAGCCCGGTGAACAGGGCTGGTTCGGCATGCAGCAGTTCCATTAGACGACCGAGCCCATCTTGAAGATCGGCAGGTACATGGCGATGACCATGCCGCCGATGAGTACGCCCAGCACCACCATGATGATCGGTTCCATCAGGCTGGACAGGGCCGCCACGGCGTCATCCACCTCGGCCTCGTAAAAGTCGGCCACCTTGCCCAGCATGGAGTCGAGCGCGCCGGATTCCTCGCCGATGGCGGTCATCTGCAGCACCATGTTGGGGAAACGTCCCGAGTTCTGCATCGCCTGCGTCAGCGCCGTTCCGGTCGAGACTTCACTGCGGATCTTTTGGGTGGCCTCGACGAATACCTGGTTGCCCGACGCCCCGCCCACCGATTCCAGCGCTTCGACCAGCGGCACGCCGGCGGCGAACATGGTTGACAGCGTGCGCGTCCAGCGCGCGATGGTGGCCTTTTCGATCACCTCGCCGAAAATCGGCAGCTTGAGCATGACCCGATCCATGAACATCTGCACCTTGCGCGAGCGCTTCCAGGCTTGCAGCAAGGCATAGATCCCGCCGCCGACGGCACCGAAAATCGCCCACCACCATTGGACGAAGAAGTCCGATATTGCCATCACCACCAGGGTCGGCCCCGGCAGGTCCGCGCCAAAGCTGCTGAACAGGTCCTTGAACGCCGGAATGACGAAAATCATGATGACGGCCGTGATGACGAACGCCACCACAATGATGGAAACCGGGTAGAACAGCGCCGACTTGATCTTGCTCTTGATGCCGAGGATTTTTTCCTTGTAGACCGCCAGGCGTTCAAGCACGCCATCCAGAATACCGGCCGCTTCGCCCGCGCCCACCAGGTTGCAGAACAGCGCGTCAAAATACAGCGGGTGGCGCCCGAACGCCTGGGTAAGGCTGCTGCCCTTCTCGATGTCCGCCTTGATTTCCAGCAGCAGCCGCTGCATCGACGGGTTGGCATGCCCGCGCGCCACGATTTCGAACGATTGCAACAGCGGCACCCCGGCCTTCATCATGGTCGCCAGTTGGCGGGTGAACAGGGTGACATCCTTGTCGGTGATGCGCTTGCCGCTCGAAAACAGCGTGCTCTGTTTCTTGACCTTGGTGACGGTGACGCCCTGCTTGCGCAGCATGGAATTGACCACGGCTTCGCCGCCGGCCATCATCTGGCCTTTGACCTTCTTGCCGCGCTTGTCCATGCCTTCCCACAGGAAGGTGGCGTCCTTGACTGCCTTTGCCGCTGTAGCCATACAGAAAATTCCTTAGACCTTAGATGTTGGTAACGGCCTCGACCTCTTCCAGAGAGGTGAGACCGGCTTTTACTTTCAACAAGCCTGCCTGGCGGAGGTCGCGTACGCCTTCGCGCCGCGCCTGGTCGCCAATATCGGATTCGTTGCCGCCCTTGATGATGATGCGCGTCATGGCGTCGGTGATCGGCATCACCTGGTAAATGCCTACCCGCCCTTTGTAGCCGGTGCCGCCGCAGATGTCGCAGCCCACCGGTTTATAGGGCTGCCAGGTCCCGTCCAGCTGGTCCTCGGTGAATCCGGCCGCCAGCAGGGCTTCCTGCGGAATGTCGGCCGGCTGTTTGCAGGAACACAGGCGGCGCGCCAGCCGCTGCGCGGTGATCAGGATCACCGAGGAGGCGACGTTGAACGGCGCCACGCCCATGTTCAGCAGGCGGGTCAGCGTACCGGGCGCGTCGTTGGTGTGCAGGGTGGACATCACCATGTGGCCGGTCTGCGCGGCCTTGATGGCGATGTCGGCGGTTTCCAGGTCGCGGATCTCGCCGACCATGATGACGTCGGGGTCCTGCCGCAGGAAGGATTTCAGCGCCGCCGAAAAAGTCAGCCCGGCCTTGTCGTTGACATTGACCTGGTTGATGCCGGGCAGCTGGATTTCCGCCGGGTCTTCCGCCGTCGAGATGTTGACGTCGGGCTTGTTAAGAATGTTCAGACAGGTGTAGAGCGAAACGGTCTTGCCGGAACCGGTCGGGCCGGTCACCAGCACCATGCCGTAGGGGCGCTGCACCGCATTCAGCAGCAGCTCCTTCTGCCACGGCTCGTAGCCCAGCGCCTCGATCCCCAGTTGCGCGCTGGCTGGGTCGAGAATCCGCATGACGATCTTTTCGCCATACAGCGTGGGCAGGGTGCTGACCCGGAAATCGATGGCGCGGTTCTTCGACAGCACCATCTTCATGCGACCGTCCTGCGGCACGCGCTTCTCCGAGATATCCAGCCGCGACAGCACCTTGATGCGCGAGGCCACCTTGTCCTTGATCGCCATCGGCGGCTGCGCCACTTCGGACAGGATGCCGTCACGCCGGTAGCGGATGCGGTAATATTTTTCGTAAGGCTCGAAATGGATGTCGGATGCACCCTGATTGATGGCGTCCAGCATGATCTTCTGCAGATAGCGCACCACCGGCGCATCGTCGATTTCGATGCCGCCGGTATCCTGCTGGGCAGCGGCGGCGCTTTCCTCGTCGGTGAAATCCAGATTGAGATCCTCGGCATTCAACACCGCCATCGTGTTGTCGTCTGCCTCACCCGCTTTCTGGATCAGCTTGCCGAGCTTGTCGTCTTCCACCACCACCGGTTCCACCGCCTGCCCGGTCTGGAACTTCACTTCGTCCAGCGCCTGCAGATGGGTCGGGTCGGAGGTCGCCACGTAGAGCTTGTTGCCCCGCTGGTACAGGGCAATTACGCGCCGCTTTTGCACCAGCTTCGGATCGAGCACCCCCTGCGGCAGGTTTTCGGCATCCATGGCATTCAGATCGAGGAAGGGGAAGCCGAACGAAATGGCCGCGAATTCGGCGACCTGGTCGGCCTTGAAACGCTTTCCCTTGATCAGCTCGGTCACGAACGATTCACCCGACTGGCTGGCGCGCTTCCATACGCCCTCGGCATCGTCCTCGGACAGCCAGCCATGGTTGACCATGGCGCGCGCCAGCCCGGTTAAATTGTTGGTATTTGTCACAGCAGCCATTGCTCGGTTCCAGACAAGTCCATCATCAGGTTATTCCTCACCCGTCGAGAGACGGCGAATGGGCGATCACAGGCCTTAACGGCGATCTTTCGCCTAAATTGAGGCGTTTCCGGACGGAACGCCATCCGATGCCGGCGGATAGATGCGCGCCATCTTCACTGCCCGATCCTGTGTCTGCACGATTTCCACCGGCACGCCGCCCAGTTTGATGCTCACCCCCGCCTCGGGAATGTCCTCGAAATGCTCCAGCAGCAGGCCGTTCAGCGTCTTCGGGCCGTCCAGCGGCAACGACAGGCCCAGCTTGCGGTTCAGATGGCGCAGCAGGACGGAGCCCTCGGCAAGCCAGCTGCCATCCGCTTCACGCCGCAGGTAACCCGTGTCCGACGGCGCCTGCGTGGTGAATTCGCCGACCATTTCTTCCAGCAAATCTTCCAGCGTCACCAATCCCTGCAGCTCGCCGTATTCGTCGACCACCAGCGCCAGCCGGCGGCGGCCGCCCTGGAAATTGCGCAACTGGGTAAACAGCGGCGTGCCGGCCGGAACGAAATAGGGCTCCTCGAGGTTTTCCTTCAGAGTCTCAGGATCCAGTTCCTCGCCGGCCAGCGCGTGCAGCACCCGCCGCACGTGCAGCACGCCGAGCAGGTTGTCGGACGAGCCCGCATGCACCACCATCCGGGTGTGGTGGCTGGTGGAAATCTGCTGGCGCAGCCGCTCGGGAGCGTCCTCGATATCGATCGCCTCGATCTGGTTGCGTGGCGTCATCACGTCGTCGACGGTGATGTCTTCCAGTTCCAGCAGATTCACCAGGATCCTGTGGTGTTCACGCGGCAACACCCCGGACGATTCCAGCACGACGGTGCGCAACTCCTCCAGGCCGAGGCGGCTGCCGTGCCCCGGCTCGGGCGGCTTGATCCGCAACAGCCGCAGGATGCCCTGCACGAACAGGTTGATGAACCAGACCACCGGATACGACAGCTTGAGCATCGGCATCAGCGCATACGCGGCCGGGTAGGCGACGCGCTCGGGATAAGATGCGCCGAGCACCTTGGGCGTGACTTCGCTGAACACCAGGATCAAAAAGGTCAGCAGCAGCGTCGCCAGCGACAGCGCAAGATCGGAGTCGCCGAACAGGCGGATCGAAATGATCGTCGCCAGCGTCGCGGCAGCGATGTTGACCAGGTTGTTGCCAAGCAGTATTACGCCCAGCAGCTTGTCGGTCCGGTTCAGCAGCGACAGGGTCAGCATCGCGCCGCGGTGGCCGGTTTCCGCGGCATGGCGCAGCCGATAGCGGTTGATCGCCATCATGGCGGTTTCGGATGCGGAAAAGCAGGCCGACAAAAACAGCAGGCCTGCGAGCAGGCCGAACAGGGTACTGATAGAGAGTGCTTCCAAGGGCTATTCCCGAAAAAGGCGGCTCAAGGGCGCCGGTGGGCGGGATTCAGCGCCCAAGCAGCACTTCCATCACGAACTGGGTGCCCAGATAGGCCAACAGAAGCAGGGTGAAGCCCGTGATCGTCCAGACCAGCGCCGTACGCCCGCGCCAGCCGCGGAAATGCCGCCCCGCCAGCAGGCCGCCGAACACCAGCCAGGACAGAATGGCGAACACGGTCTTGTGGGAGAACTGCAAAGGCGTGCCGAAGAGCTCTTCCGAGAAAAACACGCCGCTGAACACCGCCAGGGTCAGCAGCACGAATCCGACGCCGATGGTCCTGAACAGCATCGCCTCCAGCGTCAGCAGCGGCGGCGCGCCGTCCTGCATGAGCGCGCCGCGATGCAGCTGTTTTTCCAGCATGGTCATCAGCACCGCATGCAGGGCTGCTACGGCCAGCAGGCCATAGGCGAGAAAAGACACGACCAGGTGCATGCGCAGCGCCAGTGCCTGCGAGTCGGGAATCGCATGGCTGGCGGTGAAAAGGGCCATGACCAGCACCGACACCGCCGCCAGCCCGCTGACCCACGACTGCAGGCGCGCCAGCGGCGCACCCTGGCTCGTCAGCCAGTAGGCCAGCGCGGTCAGCCATAGAATGGTCGACAGGGAATTGCCGAAGCCGAGCCGGATATCGCCCTGCCCCAGCACCGACTGATAGATCAGCGCGCCGTGGGCCAGCAGGGCCAGCGACAGCAGCCAGCGCACCGACGCGGCGGGCGGCGTGCGCCGCAGGCGCCAGGCCACCCAGCCATACAGCGCGCTCACACATAAAGTAACCAGCAATAGCGGAGACATTCGTTAAAATGGAACTCTGAATTCAGCCAGCCCCATTATCCACGCCGCCCATAACGGCAACAAGGAAGACGTGTCAGAGAACCGCCATGCTAGATAATCTAAGCGGACGCCTCGCCGGCGTCGTCAAGTCCCTGCGCGGACAGGCGCGCATCACCGAAGCCAACGTGCAGGACACGCTGCGCCAGGTGCGCCTTGCCTTGCTGGAAGCCGATGTCGCGCTGCCGGTGATCAAGGACTTCATCGAAGCGGTGAAAGCCCGCGCGCTGGGCCGGGAAGTGCTCGCCAGCCTCTCGCCGGGCCAGGCGCTGATCGGCATCGTCCACGAGGAGCTCACCCGCCTGATGGGCGGTGAAAACGCCGACCTCAACCTGGCCGCCACGCCGCCCGCCGCCATCCTGATGGCCGGCCTGCAGGGCTCCGGCAAGACCACCACCAGCGGCAAGCTCGCGCTGCTGCTGAAGAACCGCAAGAAAAAAGTCCTGCTCGCCTCCGCCGACGTCTACCGCCCCGCCGCCATCGACCAGTTGCGGCAGCTCGCCGCCCAGCTCGACGTCAGCTTTTTCGAGGCGGGCGACGAGCGCGATCCGCTGAAAATCGCGCAGGCCGCGCAGGATCACGCGCGCCGCCAGTTTTATGACGTGCTGATCGTCGACACCGCCGGCCGGCTGGCGATCGACGAGGCGATGATGAATGAGATCCGCGCGCTGCACGCCGCGGTCAAGCCGGTCGAAACCCTGTTCGTGGTCGACGCCATGCAGGGCCAGGACGCGGTCAACGTCGCCCGCGCCTTCAACGAGGCGCTGCCGCTCACCGGCATCGTTCTGACCAAGCTCGACGGCGATTCGCGCGGCGGCGCGGCGCTGTCGGTGCGCCACATCACCGGCAAGCCGCTCAAGTTCATCGGTGTCGGCGAAAAGCCCACCGGACTCGAAGCCTTCCACCCCGAGCGCATGGCGCAACGCATTCTCGGCATGGGCGACGTGCTCTCGCTGATCGAGCAGGCGCAGGGCTCGGTCGACATGGCCGAGGCCAGGAAGCTTGCCGACAAGGTCAAGAAAGGCAAGGACTTCGACCTCGAGGACTTCAAGTCGCAAATCCAGCAGATGCGCAAAATGGGCGGCCTCTCGGCGCTGATGGACAAACTCCCCGGCGCCGGGCAAATGGCCGTGCCGGCGGGCGCCGACGACAAGTCCGTCAACCGGCTGGAAGGCATCATCAACAGCATGACCCCGCTGGAACGCCGCAAGCCCGACATCATCAAGGCCAGCCGCAAGCGCCGCATCGCCGCCGGCGCCGGGGTGCAGGTGCAGGAAGTCAACAAGCTGCTGAAGCAGTTCGAGCAGGCGCAGAAGATGATGAAAATGATGGGCAAGGGCGGGATTTCCAAAATGATGCGCGGCATGAAAGGCATGCTGCCCGGAATGCGGTAATGCCGGCACGCTGGCAAGTCGGGAGATTGTGGGTATAATTCCCGGTTTTCTCCGTTTACCCAGTGGGTTAAATCATGGTCGTTATTCGTCTTTCGCGCGGCGGCGCTAAAAACCGCCCCTTCTACAACGTGGTGGTGGCCGATTCGCGCTGCCGCCGTGATGGCCGCTTCATCGAGCGCGTCGGCTTCTACACTCCGGTCGCCGCCGCGGGTTCCGAAGCGCTGCGCCTGGATCAGGAGCGCATCAGCTACTGGACCGGCAACGGCGCGCAGCTGTCCGACACCGTCGCCCGCCTGGTCAAGCAGAACAAGTCCGCTGCCGCTGCCTGATTTCACGGGACAGCAGGGCCGAGATACTTGAGCCAAGATAGCGACTGGATCGTGCTGGGGCGCATCGCCGCCCCGTTCGGCATCAAGGGCTGGGTCAAGGTCCAGACCTTCAGCGACGACCCGGCAACGCTGATGGATTTTGAATCCTGGCGCGTCGGACGTGGCGAGCAGCAAGCGCTTTACGCCGTCGAGGCCATCCAGGACCACAGCAACACCATGGTCGCCAAGCTGGCCGGCATTGATGATCGTGACGCGGCGTATGCCCTGCGCGGCCAGGAAATCTCGGTGGCGCGCAGCGACTTGCCGCCGCCGCAGGAAAACGAGTTTTACTGGTCGGATCTGATCGGCCTGAAAGCCGTCAACCGCGAAGGCGTCGAACTCGGGCGGGTGGACAGCCTGCTGGAAACCGGCGCGCACGACGTGCTGGTCGTCAAGGGGACGCGCGAACACCTGATCCCGTTCGTCGCGGCCTTCGTCGGCAAAGTGGACGTGGCAGGCGGCCAGATCGAGGTGGACTGGGGCGAAGATTACTAGGATGGAAGGGGTGCGCTTCGATGCCATCACCCTCTTCCCTGAAATGTTCGATGCCGTGCTGGATTATGGCATCACCCGGCGGGCGCTGGATCGCGGGCTGTACCGGTTCAAGTCGTGGAATCCGCGCGATTTCACCGACGACCCGCACCGCACGGTGGATGGCCGCCCCTACGGCGGCGGCCCCGGGATGCTGATGCAGGCCGAGCCGCTGGACCGCGCGCTGAACGCCGTCCAGCAGGATCTGGCCAGCGAGAATCTGGTACCGTGGGTGGTGCATTTTTCCCCCCGCGGGCGCCCGCTGACGCACCAGCGGGTGATGGAACTGAAGGAAGCCGCGCTGAACCAAAATCGCGCGCTGGCTTTGCTGTGCGGGCGTTATGAAGGCATCGACGAGCGGCTGTTGCAGCGCCGGGTGGACGAGGAACTCTCGCTTGGCGACTTTGTCTTGTCGGGCGGCGAACTTCCCGCGCTTGCGCTGATGGATGCGATCATCCGGCTGCTGCCGGGCGCGTTGAACGACGTCGATTCGGCGCTGGAAGATTCCTTCGCCAACGGCTTGCTCGACTGCCCGCACTACACCCGCCCAGAAGTATGGCATGGGATGGCGGTGCCGGAAGTGTTGAAAAGCGGCAACCATGCCGCGATCGCCCAGTGGCGGTTGCAGCAGAGCCTGATGATTACGGCGGCCCATCGCCCCGATCTGCTGGCGAAGCGCGGCTTGTCGAAGCAGGAACAGGAACTTCTCGCGGCGCACCCGCCCGGTGCGCCGCGGAATTAAAGCGGCACGGCAACCCCGTGCCATGTGAAACGGCGTGACGTCCGCCCGGGAGTCCAAACAGACCCGGTGGCGCACCTCTCCCGCCAGATGCAAGGAAACATCATGAACATCATCGAACAACTCGAACAGGAAGAAATCGCCCGCCTGGGCAAAACCCTCCCCGACTTCGCCCCCGGCGACACCATCGTCGTCCAGGTGAAAGTGAAGGAAGGCGCCCGCGAGCGTCTGCAGGCCTACGAAGGCGTCGTCATCGCCAAGCGCAACCGCGGCCTCAACTCCGCCTTCACCGTGCGCAAGATCTCCGCCGGCGAAGGCGTCGAGCGCACCTTCCAGACCCATTCGCCGCTGGTCGCCAGCGTCGAAGTCAAGCGCCGCGGCGACGTCCGCCGCGCCAAGCTGTACTACCTGCGCGATCGCTCCGGCAAGTCCGCCCGCATCAAGGAAAAGCTGCCCGCCCGCAAGGTCAAAGGCGGCACACCCGCTGTAGCTGCCGAGTAAGCACCCTTCTCCTGCCGCAACGCAAAACGCCCGCTTCATGCGGGCGCTTTTTATTTGTGCCAGGCGCTAAAATGCGGCATGCCTATCTACGATGCCATTCTGGATGCACCACCCTGCCACCTCGGCGCGATCTTCACCGGCGAAGCCCTGACACGGCTGGACCTTCTGCCCGCCGACACGCCCGTTTCCGGACAAACCAGCAGGCATGTCCGCCAACTAGCCGATGAACTGGAAGCCTACTGGCACAACCCCGCCCACACTTTCGATCTGCTCTTCGTGCCGGCCGGCACGCCGTTTCAACTGCGGGTGTGGCACGCGCTACTGGCCATTCCTGCCGGGCAGCCGACGACCTATGGCGCGCTGGCGAAACGGATCGGCACCGCGGCGCGCGCGGTCGGCCAGGCGTGCGCTTCGAATCCCTTGCCCATACTCATTCCCTGCCACCGCGTGGTGGCGGCGAACGGCCCGGGCGGCTTCATGCATGCATCCAGCGGTGCGCCGCTGGATGTGAAAACCTGGCTGCTGGCGCATGAACGACGCGCTGATTGACCGGTTCTGCGATCACCTGTGGCTGGAAGACGGGCTGGCCGACCTGACGCTGGCGGCGTATCGGCGCGACCTGAAGACCTTTGGCGCCTGGCTTGAAAAAGAACGCAGCCATGCGCTAAATACCGCCGCCGCGAGCGACATCGAAGCCTATCTGGCGTGGCGCTTTGCCAGTCGCGCGCAACCGCGCAGCGCAGCGCGCTACACCTCGGCGCTGAAGCGATTTTATCGCTACCTGCTGCGCGAGAACCTGATCGCCTTTGACCCCACGCTCAATCTCGACAGCCCCAAGCTGCCGCGCTCGCTGCCGAAGACGCTGACCGAAACCGACGTGGAGCGCCTGCTCGACAGCGCCGATGCCGCCACCCCGCTGGGGCTGCGCGACCGCGCGATGCTGGAAACGCTGTATGCCACCGGCTTGCGGGTATCGGAACTGGTGGGGCTGAAGCTGACGGCGGTGAACCTCAGTGACGGCGTGCTGCGCGTCACCGGCAAGGGCAACAAGGACCGGCTGGTGCCGCTGGGGGAGGAGGCAGTGCAATGGCTCAGGAGCTACCTGGCGGAGTCACGGCCGCTGCTGCTGGAAAGGAATCTCTCCGATGCGGTGTTCGTGACCGCGCGCGGCGGCGGCATGACGCGGCAGGCCTTCTGGTACCTCATTAAGCGGCATGCCCGCACCGCCGGCATCACCCGCCCGCTGTCGCCGCACACCCTGCGCCACGCCTTCGCCACGCACCTGCTGAACCATGGCGCCGACCTGCGGGTGGTGCAGATGCTGCTCGGCCACAGCGACATTTCCACCACGCAGATCTACACGCACGTCGCGCGCGAGCGGATGAAACAGCTCCACGCGCAGCATCATCCGCGCGGCTGAATTTATGGGTAGGCAATCCGCTCCATCAGGTAGCACAGGCAGTCCTGGCGGATCACCCGCTCGTCCCGCGTCAGCATGGCCGGCATCAGCGGCCGCCTGAGCGTGATCTCGTTCTTGCGGTAGACGAACAGGCGGTCGCCGATGTCCGTGCCCGTTTCGTCCAGCGCCAGCAGGCGGCCCTGGCGCACCCGCCCCCAGGCATCGCCGTGCGCCAGCTCGCGAAAATTGTAGTGATCCAGTTCGGGCACAAAATCGATATCTGCGTCGGGCGCCCCAAAACCGAAGCTCAGCTGCTCCGGGATCTTGACGGTGGCCACCGTATGGAACAGGTCGACATCGTGCGGCGGCAGCGGGTGCGCGGGAAATTCGGACAGATGCAGGCAGGCTTCCATGAATGCGGCGGCATGCTCGACGCCGCCCGGCGTGCCCGGCTTGCCGCATTCCACCGTGACCGCCGGGCACAATTCGGCGAAGGCGGCCGACTGCACGCCGCGCGGCCGGATGAAATAGACCACGATGCGCGAAAACAGGACGGCAAGATGCAGGAAGTCCTGCTCCAGCCGGTTGACGCAGGCGTAATGCGGGTTGAGCCCGGTGTTGTTGTGGATGTCGATGCTGGCGAATACGCCGCGTGCACGCATCGCGTCGACCACTTCCTGCATCATCGCCGCTTCGGCCGGATGCGCTTCCTCGCCGCCCGGCCATACCCGGTTGTAGTCCGGCTGGCCGTCGAACCGGCGCAGCCCTGTCCGTGCCGCCTCGACGTTGCCGATGAACAGCGACAGCGCGCGCGGCAGTTCGGCCGATGCAAACTTCTTCAGCACCGATTGTGCCGCCAGCCAGCCGGTGTCCTCGTTGCCGTGCAGCAGTACCGAAACAAAAAGGGGCGGCGTACGCCGGCCTGGCAGGTGGATCAATGTCGGCCCCGGCAGCACCTCGCCCAATCGAGCAGCCGGGAGGTCCAGCAGGCCGGGCGGCAAGGCTTCGTATTGCGTCAGCATCACAGGCCCCATTCGTGCACCGGCGCGCCGGAACGCTGGTTTTCCAGATAGCCGTCCATCATGCGGTGGACGTCGCCCCCCACCTGCGCGAACCGCTGAAGCTGCCACGCCGACCCGGTCTGGCCGCTGCGCACCCGGGCTTCGACGACGCCCAGGTAATGCTCGACCTCGGCGTCCGCCAGGCCGAAATCGCGCAACCCCTCGCGCGCCAGCGGCAGCCCCGCTTCGAGGAGGAGATCCTGCGCCAAATGGCGCCGGCCATCCAGCCAGGTCAGTTCGGCCTGCAGCCCATGGCGCGCGGCGGCATAGAAATTGGCGCGCGCGGCGGCAAAGGAAATGTCGGACTCGGCGACCCGCGGCTGTCGCGCCAGTGCATGCACCAGGCCGTAATACAGCGCCGCATTGGCGACCATGTCCAGCACCGTCGGGCCGCTGGGCAGCACCCGCTGCTCCAGCCGGACATGGCCCTGTCCGGCTGCATCGAATCCGATCAGCGGCCGCACCCAGCGCCAGATGGCGCCGTTGTGCAAACGCAGATGCGGAAATCGGGTCGCTGGCTCGGCTTGGGGGATCGGCAGCAGCACCGGGTAATGCTCGAGGTTTTCCTCGAACAATTCCAGCGGGCTGCTCGCCACATAGCCGCGCCCGAAGGTCACGCGCCGCACCGTGGTTTCGGCCAGCCCGCCATAGCCGCCCAGTTCGACCGCCTGTTCGAACAGCGGCACCCGCGTTTCCTGCCACAGCCGCTGACCGAACAAGAGCGGCGAATTGACGGCAGCCGCCAGCAGCGGCGCGCAGCTGAGCAGCGAGGCGTTGTAGTAGCGGCCCGCCTTTTCATAAGGCACCTGAAGATGCAGCTGAAACGAGGTGGCGGCGGCTTCCAGCATCACGTCGGGCCGGCTCAGGTGCAGCTGGTCAGCGCCCTCGATATCGATGCGGATGGGCGCGCCGCCGCGCTGCTGCAGCACCTGCGCATTGAGCGCGTCGAAGCGCTTCATCGCCGACATGTTGGCCAGACACAGATCCTCGTCGCGGATGGTCGGCAGAATGCCGATCATCGCCAGCACCGTGTCCATGCCGTGCGCCACGCGCTGGCATGCGTCCCAGGTGGTCAGCAGGGATTCCTCCATCGCGGCCAGCACGCCCGCGCCCATCTCCGCCGGCGGCGCATTCAGCTCGACGTTGAAGCGGGAGAGCTCGGGAACCACCAGCGGATCGTTCAGCGCGCGCAGATAGGCTTCGTTGACCGGGCTGGGCCGCCCGGCGTGATCGAGCAGCCAGGCCTCGAGTTCGAACCCGGCGACGTAGCGCGCATCCTTGAACCCGCCGGCTTGGGCAAACGACCGCAGGGCTGCCGTTTCCTCCGCCAGGCGGGCGGAAAACTGCTCAAGGTCCGCTTCCGAAAAGCGGATGCGATCAATTTCCTGTCCCATGCGCGCGCTCGACGGTCACCCCGTCGGTTGTGGATCAGCCCTGACCATCATATCCGACCACCCATTTTTTTCAGCCGTCACACCCGCGTGCTGCGCCGGGCGAGGTAAAACCACTCCTGTCCCGGCAGTGCGTTGGGATTGGGGAAGACGATGTAGCCATCGCTATCCGCCAATACCGGCCTGCCGTCGTGGCGCGTGCCGATGACTTCCCCCGCGCGCAACCGGTCGAAGCTGGACCAGCCGCGCACAAAGGCATCTCCCGCATGGGCGCGGTCGACGACCTGGTACAGGCGCAGCGCCTCGGTATCGGTCACCCGGGCCGGCGCGGGCGCATCGCTCAGCCGCAGATGCGCAAGCGCATTGCGGATGGCGTGCCAGGCCACCTCGGGCGCGGCCGGATCGTCATGCTGGCCGCATTCCAGGGTGAGCGCGATACCGCCCTGCGCGCGCATGTGCTCGGTCGTTCCCACGCCGTAATGCACATCGGCCTCGCGCGACGACGCGCCGGCCGCCAGGCGGCGGGCGACGCCGGCGGCATAGGTGTCGAGCCAGCCATCGACGAAGCGGTGCACGCCCAGGCTCAGCGCCAGCGCGGTTTCCTCGGCCGCGCGCGCAAACGGCTCCAGCGTGCCGCCGTTGTCTTGCGGCCCCAGCATGACGAAGGGCTGACCGGCGGTATGAAACGAATGCAGGTCAAGCAGCGCGTCATGCTGCGCCAGCAGCGGACACAGCCAGTTGGCGATACGGTCCTCGAACTCGGCCGGCGTGTCGGTCGGCGCCAGGTTGCGGTTGAGGTTGCGGTCGCCCATGCGCTGGCGGCGGGCATAGGCCAGGGGATTGGTGACCGGAACGAAGGTGACGCTGCCCGCGGCAATCCCAAACTGGCCGGATTCGATCTCCGCGATCACGCGGCGAATCGCCTGCGTACCGCAGGTTTCGTTACCGTGCACCGCGCCCAGCACGATCAGGCGCGCGCCCGGCGCCAAGCCGGTGAACGACACGGATTGAAAATGCAACAACTCAAGCTCACTCATGCGCTCATGGCCTTGAACAACAGCGACACGCTGGATACCAGCAACAATACACCGACCAGCCGCGTCATCTGCGCCTGACTCAGGCCGACATGCGCCCGCCCGCCCAGGTAGAGCGCGCCCAGCACCAGCGGCAGCGCGACGAAATAGGCGATCCACACCTTGGCCGTCATCAGCAGCCCTGCCACCAGAAAGCTGGCAATTCGCGTCAACCCCTCGGTAAAAAATAGCGCCGAAAAGGTCGCGCGCAAATCGCTCTTGTCGCGGATGCGATGGCTCAGGTAGATCACATACGGCGGCCCGCCGGTGCCGAACAATGCCCCGACGGTGCCTCCGGTGAGCGCGGCCGGCACCGCCCAGCCGCGCGAGACCGGTTTCTCGCCGTGGATATTGAACAGGCTGCGCAGCGCGAAGATGAAGACAAACCCGGCCAGGGCCATCAGCATGGGCTCGGGCGGCAGATTGACCAGCAGGCTGGTGCCCAGCACCACCCCGACAACGCCGAACGGAATCAGCACGCCGATCTCGCCCCACTTCACGCGCTTGAAATTGAGACCGCCGATCACGATCGACGCGGTGAAGTCCAGCAGCAGAATCAGCGGCACGACGAATTTCAGCGGCAGGAACAGCGCCAGCAAGGGCACCGAAATCAGCCCCGAGCCAAAGCCGGTGATGCCGCGAATGAAATACGCCGCCAGCAGGATGGCCGCCATGGCGGCCATGTGCTCGAAGCTCACAGACGCGCGCCGCGCTCGATGGTGATGCCCAACTCCTTGATGCCCGGGATGATGGCGAACTTGGTGACCGATACCCTCACCCACGGCGCGCCGAATTCATCCCGCACAATGGCGGCCACATGCTCGGCGACCGACTCGACCAGGGTGATCGGCCGCAACGTATTGTGCAGGGAGTCCTTCACCCGCTTGGCCACCGCGCCATAGTCGATGGTGTCGGCGACGTTGTCGGTGCCGCCGGCCTTGCTATGCGGCAGGCCGATTTCGAGATCGAGCCGCACCGGCTGCGGCACTTTGCGTTCCCACTCGTATATGCCGATAATCAGCTCGAGACGAAAGTCCCGTAAAAATAGAATATCCATAGCCTTCTTTATTTATCCGCGGCGCGGCCCCAAGGGCTCAACCAAACCTGCCATTTTACTGACTTCGCCATGACCACGTTGCTGTTTGTTGCTGTCGCTTATCTGCTGGGCTCCATTTCGTTTGCGGTGATCGTCAGCCGTGCCATGCGCCTGCCCGACCCGCGCGAATACGGATCGGGCAATCCGGGGGCGACCAACATGCTGCGCTCCGGGCGCAAGGCGGCTGCCGTGCTGACGCTGCTGGGCGACACGTCGAAAGGCTGGGTGGCGGTGGTGGCGGCGCGCGCACTGGCGCCGCAATTCGGCCTCGACGACAGTGTCGTGCTGCTGTGCGCGCTGGCCGTTTTTATCGGCCACCTGTTCCCGGTGTTTTTCGGCTTCAAGGGCGGCAAGGGCGTCGCCACCGCGCTCGGCGTGCTGGTCGGCCTCAATCCCTGGCTCGGGCTGGCGTGCCTGCTGACCTGGCTGTTGATGGCGGCGGTATTCCGCATTTCCTCGCTCGCCGCAGTGACCACCGCGGTGCTCGCCCCGGTTTACGCAGGGCTGCTGTTGGGTTGGGGGAGCACCGCGATTGCCGTGCTGGTGATCGCGCTGCTGCTGGTCTATCGTCACAAGAGCAACCTCATCAAACTGGTCAACGGCAAGGAAGGGCGCATCGGCGCCCGCTCCTGATCCGCCCGACGAATATGGCCCTGTTCGACAAAACCATCGACCACGCAAAGGAAAGCCTCGCCGAGGTGTCGCGCGATGCGATCGACCGTGCAGGCGAGCGTCTGTCGGGTGTGGTGAAAGACGGCGTCCTGCAGGCCGGTACCGAGCTGAAGGATGTCATCTGGCGCGCCAGCCAGGAAATCGACACCAAGCTCGACAAGATTTCCGACGAATTGCATGCGCAGCGTCAGTTCACCAAGGACGATGTGCGCGAACTGGTCGATTACGCGGGAGAAAGATTCGGCGCCGTGATGGACGCGCGCATCGTCCACGCCAAGTCGGAACTCTCGTCGCTGGTGCAGGAAAAGGTCGAATACTTCAAGCGCGAGATCGACGGCTTCTTCATCGAACGGCAGCGCGACCTCGCGCGCGAGAGGAGGCGGCTGTTCATCAACGTCGCCGTCGCCATCCTGGCATCGTTGTCGCTTGGCTTCGTGTCCTGGCTGTATCACCAGTATCTCGGCGGCGGAATCGACGTGTTTTCCATCTTCCGCATCGTGTTTGCCTCGCTGGCTGGCGGCTATGCGGCCTACCTCGCGGTCAAGGTGCTGCGGCGCTGGCTGTTGATGTCGGAACACAAGAAGGACGCGCTGTTTCTGGCCAGCCGCTACTGGGGCGTGCTGCGACCGGAAAGCATTTTTGGCACGGTTGTTCTGGTATGCCTGATGGCGGTGCTGGTCGGATTTTTATTGTTTCCCGAGCAGATTGCGCAACTGACCGGCAGCGAAAAATGGCTCAAGGCCTTGCGCGAGGCCTACCCGATCTTCAAGCAGTAAATCGCCGCGATGTTCCAGCCCGTTACGCGGCGTCGAGCGTCGCCAGTTCCCAGCGCGGCTTGACCGCGAACGTCAGATCCGGCTGCGCCGGTGGCAATTTCAGCCGCGACACCAGTCGTTGCGCGCCGGCGTAGGCGATCATCGCGCCGTTGTCGGTGCAGAATTCCAGCCGCGGATAAAACACAGTAATGCCGCGCGTAGCGGCGTCGCGCGTGAGCCGCTCGCGCAAGTGGGCGTTGGCGCCGACGCCGCCCGCCACCACCAGCCGAGTCGCGCCGCTGTGCGAACAGGCTGCCAGACTTTTTTTCACCAGCACCTCCACCGCCGCGGACTGGAACGCCGCAGCGATGTCCGCAGCCTCGCCCAGCCCGACCTTGCGTACCAGCGTCAGCACTGCGGTTTTGAGTCCGGAAAAGCTGAAATCGAAATCGCCCGAATTCAACATCGGATGCGGCAAACTGAAGCGGCTGGCATCGCCCGTAGCCGCCAGCGCCGACAGCGCCGGCCCGCCCGGATAGCCCAGCCCCAGCAGCTGGGCGGTCTTGTCGAAGGCCTCGCCCGCCGCGTCGTCCAAGGTCTCGCCCAGCAGGGTGTAGCGTCCGACCCCCGACACCAGCATCAGCTGTGTGTGCCCGCCGGACACCAGCAGGGCGACGAACGGGAATTCGGGCGGCGTATCGGAAATCAGCGGCGACAGCATGTGGCCTTCGAGGTGGTGCACCCCGACCGCAGGGACGGCCAGCGCATAAGCCAGCGCACGCGCCATCCCGGCGCCCACCAGCAAGGCGCCGGCGAGCCCCGGCCCCTCGGTGTAGGCAATGCCATCGATATCGGAAAGTGTGCGGCCACTTTCGGCCAGCACCTCGCGGGTCAAGGGCAATACCCGCCGGATATGGTCGCGCGATGCCAGTTCCGGCACCACCCCGCCATACGCGTTGTGCATGGCGATTTGCGAATACAGCGCATGCGCCAGCAGGCCGTGCGCGCTGTCATACAGCGCGACACCGGTTTCATCGCAGGAGGATTCGACGCCAAGCACAAGCATAGAGAAAACGGGGGGACTGGAAAAATCCTTGAGGGCTTGCTATTATTCTCGTTTTTCCAGTTTCCAGGAAGCCATCCGCACATGCCCCACGTCAAAGTCAAAGAAAACGAGCCGTTCGATGTCGCCCTGCGCCGCTTCAAGCGTTCCATCGAAAAAGTCGGCCTTTTGACCGAACTGCGCGCCCGCACGTTCTACGAGAAGCCCACCGCCGAGCGCAAGCGCAAGCTCGCCGCCGCGGTCAAGCGCCAGAGCAAGCGCCTGCGCGGCCAGCAACTGCCTCCCAAGATGTATTGATCCTGCGCTCACGCGGAATCGCGCCTACCCATGTCGCTCAAGGCACGCGTCACGGACGACATGAAAACGGCCATGCGCGCCAAGGAAACGGTGCGCCTCGGTACGATTCGCCTGCTTCTAGCTGCCATCAAGCAGAAAGAAATCGACGAACGCATCGAACTGGACGACGCTGCGGTCAGTAGCATCGTCGAAAAACTCATCAAGCAACGCAAGGATTCGATCAGCCAGTTTCAGGCGGCCGGTCGCGATGACCTGGTGGCGGCCGAACAGGCCGAGCTCGCCGTGCTGCAGGCCTATCTGCCCGAGCAGCTCTCCGCCGCCGAGGTGGAGGCCGCGGTCACGGCGGCGATTGCCGAATCCGGCGCGTCCAGCGCCAAGGATATGGGCAAGGTGATGGGGCTATTGAAGCCCCGCCTCGCAGGCCGTGCCGACATGGGCCAGGTTTCCGCGCTGATCAAGGCCCGCCTCGCAGGCTGAGTCCCACCCAGGCCCGCCCGGGTTTATCATGCAACAACCATGATCCCGCGCGATTTCATCGACACCCTGCTCGCCCGCGTCGACATCGTCGACGTCATCGACCGGCGCGTGCCGCTGAAAAAAGCCGGGCAGAACTACCAGGCCTGCTGCCCCTTCCACAGCGAAAAAACCCCCTCCTTCACGGTCAGCCCGACCAAGCAGTTCTATCACTGCTTCGGCTGCGGCGCGCACGGCTCCGCGCTCGGCTTCCTGATGGAATATGAGCACATGGGCTTTCCCGACGCGGTGACGGCGCTGGCGCAGGACGTCGGCCTGCCGGTGCCGGAATCCGGCGAACCCGGCCGCCCCAAGCCGCCACCCGCGCTGTGGGAGGCGCTGGAACAGGCCGCGCAGTTCTACAAAAAACAACTCAAGCAGACGCCGCGCGCCATCGACTATCTGAAAAAGCGCGGGCTGACCGGCGCCATCGCCGCCCGCTACGGCATCGGCTACGCGCCGGAGGGGTGGTCACCGCTAAAGCAGGTTTTCGCCGATTACACGGCGGACGCGCTCGCCGCGTCGGGACTGGTCGTCGACGGCGACAATCGACGCTATGACCGCTTCCGCGACCGCATCATGTTCCCCATCAAGAACATCAAGGGCCAGATCGTCGGCTTCGGCGGCCGGGTGCTCGACAAGGGGGAGCCGAAATACCTCAATTCGCCGGAAACCCCGCTGTTCCACAAAGGCTCGGAGCTTTACGGCCTGTTCGAAGCGCGCGCCGCGATCAAGGCTGCAGGACGCGCGATCGTGGTCGAAGGCTATATGGACGTCGTCGCACTGGCGCAGCACGGCGTGGAATTTGCTGTCGCTGCACTGGGGACGGCCACCACCCCGATTCATGTGCGCGCCCTGCTGCGCCACACCGACCGCCTGATCTACGCCTTCGACGGCGACAACGCCGGCCGCAAGGCCGCCTGGCGTGCACTGGAAAACTCGCTGGAAGCGCTGCAGGACGGCAAGGAGGTCAGCTTCCTGTTCCTGCCCGAAGGTGAAGACCCCGACAGCACCATCCGAGCCCACGGACAGGCTGCCTTTTTGAAACTGCTGGACACCGAAACCCTGCCGCTCTCGGCCTTTCTGGTACGCGAACTGTCGCGCGACCGCAACCTCGGCAGCCAGGAGGGCCGTGCCACGCTGATCAAGGAAGCGAAACCGCTGCTGGAGAAAATTGGCGCGCCGCTACTGGCCCGCCTGATCCAGCGGCAAATCGCCGAACTTGTGCACTTGCAGGCCGATGAGCTCGGCCTCATGGGGACGAAGCCCGGTGTCATCCGGCGCCCGCCCTTGCGGCCGCAGCGGCGGCCGGCGCCATCGCGCGTGCGCAGCCTCGCCCGCACCCTGCTAATGAACCCGCAGCGCGTTGCCGAAGTCGATCCCTGCTGGCTGGACGTGAACGACCCCTTATGCGGACACATGAGCGAACTGGTGAACTGGCTGCGCGAGGTGGGCCCGCTCAAGCCGCAAACACTCACCGAAACCGCCAAAGGCAGCGCGCTTGAACCGCTGATCGAGGAACTGATGACGGATTTGCTCGACAAAGACGACAGCTGGGACTGGAACGCGGAATTCGATGGCGCCGTAAAGCAGCTGCGCGATGACTGGCAGCGTCGCCGCTGGCAGGAATTGGCGGCACGACCGCTGGACAGCCTAAGCGCCGGCGAACGCCGGGAATTGACTGAACTAGCACGATTCTAGCTTGTCACATCCCTCAAGACAAAGTCCCGGTTTGCAGTATAATTACCGGTTTTTGAACGATTTTTTCTGCCCGATCCGGTTGCCTGGGCAGAACCTGAGCGGAGAAATACCTGTGGCAGTACGTGGAAGAAAACCGGGTGGCGGCGCCAAAAAAGCCGAAGCGCTGATCCCCCTGAAAGAGTTGACGCCGGTTGAGGCCGAGGCGCGTCGCACCCAGCTGAAGAACTTGATCATCCTGGGCAAGGAACGCGGCTTTTTGACCTACGCCGAAATCAACGACCACCTGCCCGACGAGGTGCTGGACGCCGACCAGATCGAAGGCGTGATCGGCATGATCAATGATATGGGCATCCAGGTCTACGATGAGGCGCCGGATGCCGAAACCCTGCTGATGCAGGGAGCTGCCCCCGCCGTCGCGGACGAAGACGTGGTGGCCGAAGCCGAACAGGCTCTGACCACAGTCGATTCGGAATTCGGCCGCACCACCGATCCGGTACGCATGTACATGCGCGAAATGGGCTCGGTCGACCTGCTTACCCGCGAGGGCGAAATCGAAATCGCCAAGCGCATCGAGGAAGGTCTGCGCCACATGGTGCAGGCCATTTCGTCGTGCCCGCTCACCATCCAGCAGATCCTCGACATGGCAACACAGGTCGAAAAGGACGAGCTGCGCATCGACGAACTGATCGACGGCTTTGTCGAAGCCGAAATCCCGGTCGCTGAGACTGCCGCCGACACGGCCGACGAAGAGGACACGACCGACGGAGACGACGATGCCGAAGAAGACGAAGAAGACGATGAAAAAGCCAGCGCGGCCATGGCTGCCGCCAACCTGGCACAACTCAAAGTCAAGGCGCTGGCGCAGCTCGACCTCATCCGCAAGGCCTATAAAAAGGCGCAGGCCGCCCACGCCAAATACGGCCTCGGCAGCCCGCAGCACATGAAGGCCCAGGGCGAAGTGACCGAACTGCTGATGGCATTCCGCTTCTCGGTGCGCCAGGTCGATCGCCTGTGCGAACAGATCCGCAATGCGGTGGAAGAAGTGCGCTCGCACGAACGCAAAATCATGGCATTCTGCGTCACCCGCTCGGGCATGCCGCGCGCGCATTTCATCAAGACCTTCCCCGGCAACGAAACCAACCTCTCCTGGGTGGACAAGGAAATCGCCGCCAAGAAGGCGTATTGCTCGACGCTCGCCAAAGTGCAGTACGAAGTCAAGGCGCATCAGGAAGCGCTCATCGCGATGCAGGAGCGCGTCGGCCTGCCGATCAAGAACCTGAAGGACGTCAACAAGCAGATGTCCACCGGCGAAGCCAAGGCGCGCCGCGCCAAGCGCGAGATGATCGAGGCCAACCTGCGCCTGGTGATCTCGATCGCCAAGAAATACACCAACCGCGGCCTGCAGTTCCTCGACCTGATCCAGGAAGGCAACATCGGCCTGATGAAGGCGGTTGAAAAGTTCGAATACCGTCGCGGCTACAAGTTCTCGACCTACGCCACCTGGTGGATTCGCCAGGCGATCACGCGCTCGATCGCCGACCAGGCGCGCACCATCCGCATCCCGGTGCACATGATCGAAACCATCAACAAGATGAACCGCATCAGCCGCCAGATCCTGCAGGAAACCGGCATCGAGCCCGATCCGGCGACGCTGGCGCTGAAGATGGAAATGCCGGAGGACAAGATCCGCAAGATCATGAAAATCGCCAAGGAGCCGATTTCCATGGAAACGCCGATCGGCGACGACGAAGACTCCCACCTTGGCGATTTCATCGAAGACTCCAGCACGCTGTCGCCCGACGATTACGCGATCTACGCCAACCTGCGCGACGCCACCCGCGAAGTGCTCGACAGCCTCACCTCGCGCGAAGCCAAGGTGTTGCGGATGCGCTTCGGCATCGAAATGAACACCGACCACACCCTGGAAGAAGTCGGCAAACAGTTCGATGTGACGCGAGAGCGAATTCGCCAGATCGAGGCCAAGGCCCTGCGCAAGCTGCGCCACCCGACCCGTTCCGAAAAGCTTAAAAGCTTTGTCGGCAGCGGCGAACAGTAAGCACTCAGCCCCGCCAGCGGCGGGGCTGCCACGTTTTCGGGTCCGTAGCTCAGCTGGTTAGAGCAGGGGACTCATAATCCCTTGGTCCACGGTTCAAGTCCGTGCGGACCCACCAATAGAATCATAGGGTTAGATAGTTCTGACCTTATGTTTTCCCGGGCTGTGTCAACTGCGTGTCAAGTGAGGCGCAGAACATGGCATCAATTCGCAAGCTTCCATCCGGGAAGTGGAATGTTCGTATCACCCGCAAGGGCTACCCACTTCAAACCAAATCCTTTACAACCCGATCTGATGCAGACAAGTGGGCCAGAACCATTGAGTCTGAAATGGACAGGGGTTGCTTTGTCTGCCGTAGCGAAGCCGAAGCTACAACCCTAGCCCAAGCCCTTGAACGATACAGGCGGGAAGTCACCCCAAAGAAGAAAGGCGCAAGCCGTGAGGCTGACCGCATAGGGGTATGGCTACGGTCTGACCTTGCAGCCCGGTCCCTTGCTTCGCTTCGCTCTTCTGACTTCGCAGCATATCGGGACAAACGGTTAGGGGCTGGTCTTGCATCCAATACGGTACGCCTAGAACTGGCTATCGTCTCCCACCTGTTCACCATTGCAGCCCAAGAATGGGGAATAGCTGTAACCAACCCAATTCAATCCATACGCAAGCCAAAGGGCAGCAATGCCCGAAGCCGCAGGTTAGAAGGTGATGAAGAACAGCGGTTGTTAGCTGCCTGTGCTGGTCATCCCTACCTTTCCCGGTTGATTGTTCTGGCCCTTGAGACAGCCTGTAGACAAAGTGAAATCGTTTTCCTCACTTGGTCTGAGATAGATCTCACGTGGTCGGTCATAAAAAAAGATACGGCGAAAAACGGAGAAGGTCGAATCATCCCCCTAACCAAAAAGGCTTTGTCAGTTCTTCCACCAAAAGGGATAGGCCGTCTGTTCCCAGTGTTCCCCCGCAAGGCATGGGAGACCGCATTAAAGAAAGCAGGGATGGTTAATTTTCACTTCCATGATTTACGGCATGAAGCCATTACCCGGATGTTTGAACGTGGGATGAATCAATTTGAGGTCGCCGCAGTCAGCGGACATAAGACTATGCAGATGCTTTCCCGGTACACCCACCTTAAACCCGCTGATCTTTTGAGAAAGATGGAGGCGGGAATCTAGATATATCAAGGGAATACCTTTTAAACGCGTTTTAAGGTACCGCCACGCTGTTCTATCTTATTTTCTAGGACTTAGTATAGGGTGGCGGATTTAAAAGGCTTAGATTGGCTGTATTGGAATGAGTATTAACCACCCTGCTCACACAACCCATATGGCGGGAATTATTAATTCTATTGGGTTTGTGGGGATAAGTCTATAAAATAATTCCCTTTAAATACAATGACTTACAGTATAGCGAATCGTCAATTGAAAATTTTACTTGACATTGAAGCGCAGTTGTGGTACACTGGAAGCTTAGTTAGAAATTCAATAGTAATAGTAACAACTATCCTAACTTAAGTGAAAGGATAGCAACAAATTTTAAAGGTGTCAACAAAAATATGAGCAATTTTAAATTCAATGAATTTGGGCTGGTGAACATGGACGACGGCGACACGTCCACAACGATCTTCCAGAAGAGTGAAATGGGCAGTGACATGCAAGGGCGCGTTGATACGCGTGGTGCGGGATATGCGAAGTCCATGGGGCTAGCCGCAAAGCTACGTATTCCACCCCAAGAAAGCAACGGTGAACCTGACTGGGTGGGCCTTCTCATGCAGGCCAAGACTGAGCGGGCTAAGTGGACTATCAGGGCAGCGCGGGACGCGTACAAAGAAGAACAGCGATACAGGGCCGTAGCTTCACAGATGGCTGAACAGGATGCCCACAATGAGTCGGTCATTAAACAGCCCAACCGCAATAAGGAGTTTTACGACGATCTGCGGGTAAATGATCCCCGTGCCTATTGGTCGGTTCCTGTGCAAAAACAGATGAGGAATGACAAGCAAACCATGGGGCTTGCCTACCACCTTAAAAACAGGGGGAAGAAGTGAGCGGCGCGAACGCCTTGAGCGATGTAAGCAGCGTCCTAGTGATGCCCCTTGTTAGGCAGTTTGCACAGCGAATGGGGCAGCGTCGCATTGCTGATGAACTGAACGGCATGGGTATCTATCAGGCTAACGGTAAGCCGTGGAATCAGACAGCAATGGCAAGGTACATGCAGAAGAACGAAATTCAGCCGGCATGGGCACTAACAATTTTCCCACCCGAACACTATGAAAAACGACGGACTGACGAACAAGGATAAAAGTAGCGTCAGCTACGCTAACTTAGCGGAAGCGGAAGCGCGTAAGCAGGTAGAACGGATTGCAGCAGCGTGTCCAGAATATCTAGGGCCGTTGCATTCCCTTCGGGACTATCTGTCCCGGAAAGAGAAGATTCAGAAGCGGTCTGGCACGGTACGAAGTAGTTGGGGGTCAAAGCTATGAGCACTGCTTATCAAGATGCCCGAACGTGGGCGGATGCCTACCAAGCACAACAAAGACAGATTGCTACTGGTCTTCTGATTGAAAAGAATTTAATCAGCGTGGTCTTTACTCCCCCCACCTACCGGGAGGATGCCATTAATGGGGTAGATGACTATATCGACATTGAGCGAATGAAAGTGGCATATCGTGTGCGGAGAAATGAACACTATAAATACTGGCAAAACGGTTTTACCCTTCGGACAACCAAGAAATATAACTACCCAAGCGAATTGGAAAAAGTAATGGAGCAGAACGCCGACTACGCAGACTGGATGCTGTACTCAGTAGCTGACTCAGACCAGCCGGGGCAACTGTTGGCGTCTGCCCTCATTGATTTGAAAAGTGTTGGGGCACAGTTGGTTACATATCCAGAAATTCTAAATGAAGCAAAGCGAACTGAATATTTTATTGATCTTCCCTATGCTTCATTTCCAGATACCATCATTATGGGGATTCATTGAGCATGGATGAAATTATAAGTGAGCGGCTTGACGCGATAAGGTATCAAAAGATGATGGCGAAAGAAGTTCCGACAGCTACGCACAAAGCTAGCCCGCCCGCGTACATAGATGAATCTGGTAACGAATATGAAGATGATTCATATGTTACGGATGAGATGGTTGAAGACCTGCGAATAAAGGCGGACAACGAATGACCAGAAAAGAATTTATGCAGAAGATTGAAAGCGAAGACGGCGAACTAAAAGCGTTTCTAGAATCAATGTCCGATAAGGAATGGAAAGACCCTGACTTATGTATTGTAGATGATGGAATGAATACTTATTGGTGGCCCAATGTTGTAGATGAAAACGACAACCCAAAGGGGTTTACTATTGGCTGAACTAGACCTTATCAAGTCGGCCCCTATGCTCAGTGTTTACAAGAAGGCAGACCATCCAGACGTACAGTTAGACCTAGAACATGTATGGGACGTTATTTCTCAAGACCGTGTTATCTACAAGAAAGCCCGGCATCGGCGGCTATTGATGGCGATTGCGCTAGATTTATGGGTGGCTGCCCAGACGGCTAACCCTTGGCGGGCGATTTCAAAGAACCGCAACGATTACACAAAGGGTAGTAGATACCGGCGTATTCACTGGAAATATGACTTAATGATGAACCTATATAGCTGGTTAACTGAAGCTGGGTTTATTGAACAGTCTAGTTTTAAACATAATAATACTGGCGGTGGCGGATACCGCACCCGAATAAAGGCGACCGATAAGTTTCTTTCTGCCCTTAGTAGTTGCCGCATTGAATATATCAAGCGGGCGTCTGATCTAGAGGAGGAAGAGAGTATTATCCGCAAGGATGAGAACAAGAAAGTTATTGACTATGAAGACAATGCAATAACTAACCAATGGCGGGATAATCTTAGATTAGTAAACAGCCTGATTGAATCCGCTGCCATTACATCTGACGTTGACTTTAAAGTGTTGACGATCCCCACATCGGGAAAGAAGAAGGGACGATATATAGACCCAACGGCAATCCACTTATATCGTACGTTTAATGAGATGTTCACGCGTGGCGGGCGACACTATGGGGGATGGTGGCAGTTACTGAACAAAGAAGAACGTAGCACAATCAAGATCAATAAAAAGAAGACTGTTGAGCTAGACTATAAATGCCTACATGCAACGATTCTATATATCTTGGCTGGACAAGCTTTGTCTATTCCAGAAGATAGTTATGCAATACCCGGCATAGATAGACAAGCCGTTAAGGATTCTTTCTTTGTTCTATTCAATTGCAGAGACAGGGAACAAACCCTTAATACAATGTCTCACGATCTTTATATCAAGAACAGTAAGAAGGTATTAAGTGCAATTGAGGACAAACATAAAGCCATTAAGCCTTATTTGTATAGCGGCCTTGGAACAGCCCTACAGTGTATGGATAGCGTGTTAATTGATTCAGTGTTGGTAGAACTGGCAAAGAAAGGGATTGTATGCCTGCCGGTGTTCGATTCACTGATAGTACAAATTGAACACGAAGCATTGCTTCGCAATACTATGACTAAATGGTTTATGTATTACTTTGATATAAACCCTATTATTACTTAGTAATATAGATATATTCTGTGTATCTTCTACTGCATTACTAAGAGGTTTTCAAAAGGTGCGGTTATTAGCTGGTTATTACCCAGTACCGGTATGCGGGGGAGAAAGGTCTTTCCCCGCGCTTGCTTCCCTAGGTACTAAGATCACGCCGGTCTTCCTTTGGCTAAATCTTTTCCCAGTACGGCATACAAGCCCTTACTTTTTCAATCCTAACATAAATATCAATGGAAGTATATTTTATTTTGCTGCCGGTGGGCTTACCTCAACTTTTTCCCTATCGACAGTGCCGCACTTGTAGGCCATGCCACTTACCATAGCATCGTTATACATGTTCACGGATACATTTTGTATCAGCAAATAGTCAGCACCAATTTCTGCTGCTTTTTCCCGCGCTGATTGTATTGCCGCATTTTGGTTCCACATGGCGGGAGTTCCAATAAAGCCTAGTTCTTCATAGTCACACTTTGGTTTGTCTGTGAATAGAACTTTCACATTTGTAACCGGGACGGGTGGGTAAGCTTTCCCTGTCATCGTTACATTTGTTGCACAACCAGCCACAGCCACCACCAAGCAAATACTAAAGATCGTCTTTGTAATCATTTCCCCCCCCCCTCCCCTTTTCGTAATCAAGATAGTGTACCCCGGAATTTGGTGCGGATATTTTCTAGGTGTAATGCAATATAGGTACAGGGGCGGGGCACCCCCCTTGCCACCCCCTTTGAAATATTCCTTTTAGTTCTTTATCTTCAACGGGTTACGAAAACATTTCGTGTCAATTCTGTGCCAAGTGTGCTACACTTTTCCTATGTAGGCATAGACCAGCCCTTCGGCTGGCTGTCTGTAAGGGTTCGTCAGAACTCACTAAGTAGTTGATATAGCAGGGGAAGGGGATACCTTGGACAGCTTGTCTGTCTAAGGGGGACGAAGTCCCGGGACTCATAATCCCTTGGTCCACGGTTCAAGTCCGTGCGGACCCACCAATTCACCCAACATCAGCGATAATCCCCCCCATAAAAACAGGGGAGAGACGGATGGAAGGGGAAGCCAGGAAACCCGGCGAGCGCCGTTTGCAGATCCTGCAAACGCTGGCCGCGATGCTGCAGGAAC
>JAJPEP010000103.1 GCA_021166845.1 Thiobacillus sp. | reverse complement strand
AGCCCGATGGTCAACCAGGTCGCGGTGGTGGTGCTGGCCGGCGTCATCGGCTGGCAGATGACGCTGATCTACGTGTTCACCGGGATGACCGTCGCCTTCGTCGGCGGCTACGTGCTGCAGGCCTTCAGGCTGGAACGCTGGGTCGAGGACTACGTGTGGAAAATCCACATGGGCGAGGCGGCGCTGCAGGAAGAACGCGACACCGGCCTGCGCGCCCGCCACGATTACGCCTGGAACGAGGTGCGGCAGATCGTCGGCCGCATCTGGAATTACGTGATTGTCGGCGTCGGCGTCGGCGCCTTCATCCACGGCTACGTGCCGGCGGATTTCGTGGCGAAAATCGCCGGCGACGGCAGCGTGCTGTCGGTGATCGTCGCCGTGCTGGTCGGCGTGCCGATGTATTCCGACGCCGTCGGCATCATCCCGGTGGCGGAGGCGCTGCTCGGCAAGGGCGTGCCGCTCGGCACCGTGCTGGCCTTCATGATGGCGGTGGTCGCGCTGTCGCTGCCGGAGATGCTGATCCTGCGCAAGGTCGTCAAATGGCCGCTGCTCGGCATCTTCGCCGCTTATCTCGCCGCCGCCTTCGTGCTGGTCGGCGTCCTGTTCAACGCCTTGAGGAGTGTCATCCTATGAGTACCGAACTGCATCCGTCCATCGTCGCCCTGGTTTCGCTGGCGGCCAACATTGCCGCCAACCATCCCAAACAGGGCCTGTGCCAGGTCGACCGGCTGAAGGGCTACGGCGTGTCCCGCGAGCAGATCGACGCGGTGATCGAAATCGCCCGGCATATTCGCGACGAGGCCGCGCAAAGCCTCGATGCCAGCTTCGACGAAGCCTACGCCGCCAGCGCCAAACCCGCCGACCCGTTTGCCAAAATCGCCGTGGTGGAGTCGGGCGCGGTTTGCTGCACCCCGACGCCCTCCGGCAAATCCTGCTGCTGAAGCCCGATATTTTTCAGGGAGATCGATCATGACCATCCACGAACACGACCAGATCCGCCAGCAGGTACGCGCCGCCTACGGCGCGGTGGCGCGCGCCGAATCCGGCGGCTGCTGCGCGCCGAGCACGGGCTGCTGCGCGCCGTCGGACCAGGACGTCGCCGAGCTGCTGTCGCGCGGCATCGGCTACAGCGCCGAGGAGTATTGAAGCCAGACGGCCGTCTGGCCATTTCCGACATCGTCACCACCGCCCCGCTGCCGCCGGTGATGCAGCAGGAAGTCGCGCTCCACACCGGCTGCGTGGCTGGCGCGGCAAGCGTCGGCGAACTCATGACCATGCTCGCGGCGGCGGGCCTCGCCGACATTCGCATCGCCCCCAAGGATGCCAGCCGCGAGTTCATCCGCCACTGGGCGCCCGGTCGCGGGGTCGAGGATTTCATCGCCTCGGCCAGCATCGAGGCGGTCAAGCCGAACGTGAAGGAGGACGCAGTATGAAGAACATCAAAGTGCTCGGCAGCGGCTGCGCCAACTGCAAGACCACGCTGAAGCTTATCGAGGAAGTCGCGCAGGCGCGCGGCGTGGCGGTCGATCTGGAAAAGGTCGACGATATGGCAGCCATCCTGGGCTACGGCGTCATGTCCACCCCCGGCGTGGTGGTCGACGGCAAGGTGGTGCATGCCGGCGGCGTGCCGGACCGCAAGAAGATCGAAAGCTGGCTTTGACGAGGGCGGCGGCGGGCGGTGGGGTGCCCATTTGAGATTTTCATGGCACGCCCTTGCTGCGGTAAAAAAAACGGTCAAAGCCAATGGCCCGCCGAGAATCGCGGTGAGGACGCCCCTTCATGTGACGGCGGAGGGAGTTTGTGGGAGCGGGTTTACCCGCGATCGGAGCGGGCCATCGGGGCTAAAGCCCCTCCCACAGGGTCCGCGCCGGAAATCGCGTCGAGGACGGCCTTCCATGTGACGGCGGCGGGAGTTTGTGGGAGCGGGTTTACCCGCGATCGGAGCGGGCCATCGGGGCTAAAGCCCCTCCCACAGGGGTCGCGCCGAATGCGGCGCTCCAGCAATCCCCGGGATGCTCGCGCGTGGGCTATGAATAATAGTGTTACGCGTTTTCCCGGGAACCCATCATGTCCAGCATCCGTTGTATCGTTGCCGCCACCGATTTTTCCGAATTTTCGGAGCGCGCCGTGCGCCGCGCCGCGCGCATTGCCCAGCAGCACAATGCCCAGCTGCATCTGCTGCATGTGGTGCGCCCGCTCGATCTCTACCCCAGCCTGACGCTGACCCCGGACGAATTCGGCCATAGCGACCAGGAGTTGCAGCAAGCGGAGCAGACCCGGGTGGAGGCCATGGCGACGGCATTGTCCGGTCAGTTCGGGATCCGCGTCCTCCCCGTCACCCGCCTCGGCCGGGCGCATACCGAAATCGTCGGCTACGCGCAGGAGGTGGCGGCCGACCTGGTGGCGGCCGGATCGCGCGGCGAGAGCACGCTGATGGATTTGTTCCTCGGGTCCACCGTGTCGCGTCTGCTGAGGGTAGCCACGCGCCCGGTGCTTATCGTCAAGAAGCCGGTAGATGAACCTTACCGCAAGGTATTGGCGGCAGTGGACTTCTCGCCGGTGTCGGCTGCGGTGCTGAATCATGCCTTCGGCCTCGCCGACGGCGCGCGGGTGGAAACGCTGCACGTGCTGGGCAGCGAGGTCGAGCAGCGTTTGCGCAAGGCGAAGTTCGTCCGGGTGGATCTCACCGACTGGCTCGCGCGCCAGCGCGCGGATGCCGAGAAGCAGCTGGATGCCCTGCTGGCGTCGGTCGAAAAGGGCGCGCCAGCCGGGCGCCTGGTCCAGCCGGGATTTCCCCCAGCAGTCATCTGCCAGTGCATCGAGGACGGCCAGGTCGATCTGGTCGTTCTGGGGCGGCACGGCTATGGCGGCGGCTTGCAGGACTGGCTGCTGGGCAGCGTGAGCAAGGACGTGGCCTTTGCCGCGACGTGCGACGTGCTGCTGATCGGAACGGGCGGGCAGTAGCGGGGCGCTGCATGGAACCCATCTGGCTCGAGCACTATCCGCCCGGTGTTCCGCCAGAAGCCGACATTCTCCGCTATGCCTCGCTCAAGGATTTGCTCGAACAGAGCTGTGAGCGATTCCGCGCGCGTCCCGCCTTCACCAGCATGGGCATCAGCCTGAGCTACGACGAACTCGACCGTCGCTCGCAGGCGTTCGGCGCCTGGCTGCAGCACGAAGCCGGCCTCACCCGCGGCGAGCGCGTGGCGATCATGCTGCCCAACCTGCTGCAGTATCCGGTGGCGCTGTTCGGCGCCCTGCGCGCAGGCATGGTGGTGGTGAATGTCAACCCGCTCTACACCGCGCGCGAGCTGCAGCACCAGCTGGCCGACTCCGGCGCGACGGCGATCGTGGTGCTGGAGAATTTTGCCCGCACGCTGCAGGAAATCGTCGCGGCCACCGCGCTGCGCCACGTGGTCGTCACCCGCGTCGGCGACCTGCTGCCGCCGCTCAGGGCCTGCCTGGTCAACTTCGCGGTGAAGTGGGTCAAACGCGCGGCGCCGCGCTGGCAGCTGCCGGGCGCGGTGGCCTTCAGCAGCGCGCTCGAACGCGGCGTGCGCCATCGCTTGACGGAGGTTCCGGTCACGCGGGACGACATCGCCTTCCTGCAATACACCGGCGGCACCACCGGGGTGGCCAAGGGCGCGATCCTCACCCACGGCAACCTGGTGGCCAACGTCGAGCAGACCTCCGCCTGGATCGGCAGCGTCCTCAGGGAAGGCGAGGAAGTCGTCGTCACGCCGCTGCCGCTCTACCACGTGTTCGCGCTCACCGCCAACCTGCTGACCTTCGTCAAGTGGGGCGGAAACGACGTGCTGATCGCCAATCCACGCGACATTCCCGGCTTCGTCAAGGTGTTGCGCACGACCCGCTTCACCGTCATCACCGGCGTCAACACCCTGTACCGCAAGCTGCTCGACGCCCCCGGCTTCGAGGTGAAGCCGGCCAACGCCGGCGCGCTCAAGCTCGCGGTGGCCGGCGGCATGTCGGTGCAGCGTGCGGTGGCGGAGCGCTGGCAGCAGCGGATGGGAGTGCCGCTGATCGAGGGTTACGGGCTGACCGAGGCGTCGCCCATCGTCTGCGCCAACCCGCTCGATGCCAGGAAATTCAGCGGCGCGATCGGCATGCCGATTCCCTCCACCCGGGTGGAGATCCGCGACGAGGCGGGGAACCCGCTGCCGCCGGGCGAGGCGGGCGAGCTCTGGGTGCAGGGGCCGCAGGTGATGCGCGGCTACTGGAACATGGCGGACGAAACCGCCAAGGTTTTGAGCGCGGACGGCTGGCTGCGCACCGGCGACATCTGCGAGATGGACGCGCGCGGCATGGTCCGCTTCGTCGAACGCGCCAAGGACGTGGTCGTGGTGTCTGGCTTCAAGGTCTACCCGAACGAGGTCGAGGACGTGCTGATGCTGCATCCGGGGGTGAGCGAAGCGGGGGTCGTGGGGGTGCCGGACGAAAAGAGCGGCGAGGCGGTCAAGGCCTTCGTGGTGAAGCGGAATCCGGCGCTGACCGCCGCCGAACTGATTGCCCACTGCAGGGCGAATCTGGCCGCATACAAGGTGCCGAAGCAGGTGGAATTCCGCGAGCGGCTGCCCAGGTCGCCCATCGGCAAGGTCTTGCGGCGGGCGCTCAAGGACGCGCCTGCCTGATGCCGGCGATGCGCGGACGGAGCATGACGGCAGCCTCTTTTTTTCGCTCCGGCCCGGCGCTCGCGCTGGCCGTTGCGCTCCTCGTCGCGCTGGCGGGATGCGCGCCGGCGCGGCACTACGAAGCGGTGCGGGTGCTGCAGGATCTAGCCGCCGGCACGGCCGATTCCCGGCTCAAGCGGACCACCCCCGCGCCGCTGCGGCAGACCTTCTCCTACACGGCGGCCGGGCGCGCGCACCGCGCCGATCTCTACCTGCCGGCCGCGCTGGACGGCTGCGCCGCGTGGCTGCCGGCGCCTGCAGGGGATGCGCCCCCGCGCTGCCCGCGCGCCGCCCTCGTCGCGGTTCCAGGAGCGGCGCCGCAGGGCAAGGACGATCCGCGCCTGGTGGCCTTCGCCACCACCCTGGCGCGCGCCGGGTTTGCGGTGATGGTGCCCGATCTCGCCGGCTACCGGCAATTGCGCATCCGGCCATCGGACGCGCGCGAAATCGCCGATGCCTTCGCCTGGATCAGCCGCCAGCCGGAGCTGGCGCCGGACGGCAGCGCCGGTATGTTCGCCTTCAGCTATTCGGTGGGGCCCGCCGTGCTGGCCGCGCTGGAAGGCGACATCCGCGAGCAGGTGCGCTTCGTCGTCGGGCTGGGCGGCTATCACGACCTGCCGCGCGCCATGCTGTTTTTCACCACCGGCTGGTTCGAGCATGCGGGCGCCCTGCAGCACATCGAGCCGGACGATACCGGCCGCATGGTGCTGGTGTATTCCAGCCTGGATTACCTCGCGCCGGCGCCGGATCGCGACGTGTTCGACCGCATGGTGGCGCTGCGCACGCGCGACCCCGAGGCCGACCTGGCGCCGCTTGCCGCCGGGCTGAGCCCGGGTGCGCGGGCGGTGTATGCGCTGGCCGTCAACGACGATCCCGCGCGCTTTGCCGAACTGTTCGCGCGGCTGCCGCGGGCCATGCGCGAGGACATCGCGCGGCTCGATCTCGCGCGGCACGACCTCGCGCCGCTGCAGGCGCGGCTGATCCTGGTGCACGGCAGGAACGACAATCTAATTCCCTATACGGAGAGCCTGGCGCTTGCCGCCGCGGCGCCGGCGGGGCAGGCGCGCGTGTTCCTGATCCGGCGTGTTCTGGGGCATGTCGATATGGGGGTGTCCGATCTGTTCGCCTGGCGCTTCTGGCGCGAGGATCTGCCCGACCTGTGGCGGCTGTGGCGCGTGGTCGACCTGTTGCTGGCCGAGCGCGCGGACGACACATGAGCGGCTGGCCGCCCCGCGCCCGGGCGTTCGGCCTGTGGCTTTTGGCCGGCGCGCTGGCGGGGCTGGCCGGGATGCTGCCGCCGATCGCGCAGCCGCCCGGCTATCACGCGTTCGCCGACCAGCGCGCCTGCTGGGGCCTGCCCAATTGCCTCGATACCGCCAGCAACGCCCTGTTCGTGCTGGCGGGCGCGATGGGGCTGCGCTTCGTGCAGCGAGGGCAGGGCGCCTGGCGGGATCGGCGCGAGGCCTGGCCGTACGGCCTGTTCTTCCTGGCCATGATTCTGGTCGGGCTGGCATCGGGCTATTACCATCTCGCCCCAGACAACGCGCGGCTGCTGGGGGATCGCCTGGCGATGATGCTGGCGTTCATGGCCTGGTTTTCCGCCGTCGTGTGCGAGCGCATCGGCCCGGTCGCCGGGCTGCGCCTGCTGCCGCTCGCCGTCGCCGCGGGGCTGGGCAGCGCCGCCTGGTGGGGCTGGAGCGAGGCGCGCGGGATGGGCGACCTGCGCTTCTATTTTCTGCTGCAGCTTTATCCGGTGCTGCTGGTCCCGCCGCTGCTGCGCCTCCATCCGCCGCGCTACAGCGGCGACCGCGCCATCCTGGCGGTCGTCGGGCTGTATCTGCTGGCCCTGGCTTTCGACCTGGCCGACCGCCCGGTATTCGCGCTGACCGACGGCCTCGTCAGCGGACACACGATCAAGCACGCGGTTGCCGCGCTGGCGGCGATTGCGGCGCTGCTGCACCTGCGGCGGCGCCATATTCACTAACGGCGCTATAAAACAGGCATGAGGCATTCAATCCCCTCCGAGGCGCAACTGCTCGACCTTGTCCGCGGCCTTTCGCGCGAGCTGCGGCCGGGCGCCCACGGCATCGACCGCCTCGGCCTGGATCATGAACTGGAGCGCGATTTCGGCCTCGACAGCCTGGCGCGGGTTGAACTGCTCGCCCGCATCGAGCGCGAACTCGGGGTCAGGCTGGCCGAGGCGGCGTTCGCCGAGGCCGAAACGCCGCGCGACCTGCTGCGCCAGATGGCGGAGGCCGGCCCCGCTGAAGCGCCCGCGCCGGCGCCTGCGGCGATGGAGGAGGCCGCGCCCGAACAGCCGCCGCAAACCCTCGCCACCCTGGTCGAACTGCTCGACTGGCATGTCGCGCAGCATGGCGAACGGGTGCACATCACGCTGGAGGACGGGGCGGGGCAGAGCGAGGACATCGACTACCGCGCGCTGCAGGCCGAGGCGCTGGCGCTGGCGGCGGGGCTTGTCGAGCACGGCCTGCCGCTTGCGGCCGCGCCCGGGATGGAAGGTGGGAGGCCCGCCCCCGGGCCGAATGCCGGCGGTAGCGCGGCGCCGGCGATCGCGGCGAGGGCGCCGCTCCTACAGGTTGGCGAGGTCAATCATGCTGGCGATGGTGTCGCGCCTGAGCCTAAGGAGACGCTGAATCATTCATCTTTTGTCATTGCGAGCGCAGCGAAGCAATCCAGAATGCCGGCTGAATCAACGCGCGCTGGATCGCCACGGCCCTGCGGGCCTCGCGATGACGGAATAAATCAGCGCTTCCCTGACACGAGCGACCGCGTCGCGCCTGAACCTAATACTGGCGACCGCGTCGCGCCTGGTGCAATAACTGGCGACCGGGTCGCCATCATGCTCCCCACCGGACGCGAATTTTTCGCCGCTTTCTATGGCGCGCTCTACGCCGGCTGTGTGCCGGTGCCGCTGTACCCGCCGGCGCGTTCTTCGCAGATCGAGGAGCACATGCGCCGCATCGCCGGCATCGTCGCCAACGCCGGGGCCGCGCTGCTGATCGCCGACGCGCGCGCCAAGCCGCTCGGCCATCTGCTGCGCGCGCAGTGTCCCTCGCTGCGCGCGGTGGCGACCGTGGCGGACCTGTCGCGCGCCGCGGCGGCGCCGCTGCCGCCTCCGCCGCGCCCGGAAGACACGGCCTTCCTGCAGTACACCTCGGGCAGCACCGGCAATCCCAAGGGGGTGGTGCTCTCCCACGCCAACCTGCTGGCCAACCTCGATGCCATGGCGCGCGCCTCCGGCGTCAGCGCCAAGGACGTCTTCGTGTCCTGGCTGCCGCTGTACCACGACATGGGGCTGATCGGCGCCTGCATGGGCAGCCTGTATGTCGGCTTCCGGCTGGTGCTGATGTCGCCGGTGACCTTCCTGGCGCGGCCCGGGCGCTGGCTGTGGGCGATCCACCGCCACCGCGCCAGCATCTCGGCGGCGCCCAACTTCGCCTACGAACTGTGCGTCAACAAGCTCGACGAGCGCGAGCTCGATGGCCTCGATCTGGGCAGCTGGCGGCTGGCCTACAACGGCGCCGAGCCGGTCAGTCCCGCCACCATCGAGCGCTTCACCGCGCGCTTCGGCGCCTACGGTTTCCGCGCCGGCGCGATGACCCCGGTCTACGGCCTGGCCGAGTCCTCGGTCGGCCTGGCCTTTCCTCCGCTCGGGCGCGGCCCGCTGATCGACCGTGTCGACCGCGCTGAATTGTCGGCGAACGGAATTGCCCGCCCCGTTCCGGCCGAGGATGTTCATGCCCAGCGCATCGTGTCCTGCGGCCTGCCGCTGCCCGGCCACGCCATCCGCATCGTCGACGCAGACGGCCGCGCGCTGCCCGAACGCACGCTTGGGCGCGTGCAGTTCCGGGGGCCGTCGGCGACCCGCGGCTACTTCCGCAACGCGGAGGCCAACCAGGCCCTGTTCGACGGCGGCTGGCTCAACACCGGCGACCTCGGCTATCTCGCGGCGGGCGAGCTCTACCTCACCGGGCGCGAGAAGGACGTCATCATCCGCGGCGGCCACAACCTCTACCCGCAGGAACTGGAGGAAGCGGTGAGCCGGCTGCCCGGCGTGCGCCGCGGCGGCGTCGCGGTGTTCCCGGCCACCGACGCGCAAAGCGGCACCGAGCGGCTGGTGGTGCTGGCCGAAATCCGCGACGACAGCGCCGCCAACCGCGCGCGCATCCAGGCGGAAATCAACGGCCTCGCCGTCGACCTCATCGGCATGCCGGCCGACGACATCGTGCTGGCGCCGCCGCGCACGGTGCTCAAGACCTCCAGCGGCAAGGTCCGCCGCGCCGCCTGCCGCGAGCGCTACGAGCGCGGCGAACTGCTCGGCGCGCAGCGCCCGCCCTGGCGGCAGTGGCTGCGCCTGGCCGGCGCCGGCGCCGTCGCCCAGGCCCGCCGCCGGCTCGGGCGCGCGGCCGATGCGGCGTGGGCGGCCTGGGCGTGGGCGGTCTATCTGCTCATCGTGCCGCTGGCCTGGCTGTTGATCGCGGCGGCGCCCGGCCTCGGCCTGCGCCGGCGCATCGCCCGGGCCTGCGCGCGGCTGGCCCTGGCGCTGACCGGGCTGACCCCGCGGCTGACGGGCGCGCAGCAGCTGGCCGGCCTCGACGCTTCGCTGATCGTGGTGGCCAACCATGCCAGCTTCCTCGATGCGCTGATTCTCACCGCCGTGCTGCCGCCGCGCTTTGCCTACGTGGCCAAGCAGGAACTGTTGCGCAAGCCGCTCGCCGCCATTCCCCTGCGGCGGCTCGGCAGCGCGTTCGTCGAGCGCTTCGACAGCGCGCGCGGCGTCGAGGACACGCGCGCGCTCGAGGAACGGCTGCGCGCCGGCGAATCCATGGTGTTCTTTCCCGAGGGCACCTTCAAGCGCGAGCCCGGCCTGCTGCCTTTCCGCATGGGGGCCTTCATGCTCGCCGCGCGGACCGGCGCGCCGGTGCTGCCGGTCAGCCTGAGCGGCACCCGCACGCTGCTGCGCGGCGAGTCGCGGCGGCCGCATTACAGCGCGCTCGCGGTGCACATCGGCACGCCGCTATCGGCGCAGGGCGACCCCTGGCAAGCGGCCCTGCAGCTGCGCGACGGCGCGCGCCGCCAGATCCTGGCGCGGCTGGGGGAGCCCGATGCGGCTGGCTGACGGCGCTGGTCGTCGCTACGCCACCCGCAATCCACTTACTTCGGCGGCGCGACCGAACCGGCATAGAACACTTCGCACGCTCCACCCGGAAAGAGTCGTCCCACCTTCTCGAGCAGCCTGACCACTGGCCCGGTGAGTGCCTTGAGGGTGCTCGGCTTCTCCACCACCGGTTCCTTGAAAGGGCCATGGATTTTTTGCTGCGCCTTGATGCAGCCCTTGGCATCGATCAATGCGACGGTCACGTCATCGAACCGCTCGTTGACGAAATCGAGCCCGCCCTGGAGGGCGACCCGGTTCTCGTTCGTTGCCATGGCGACGTCCTGCGACAGCGCAACGCCACGCTCGACTTTCCAGTCCGAGACGAGCGTCCGGATCTCACTGCGGCCCCCCGATCCTTGCAGAATGCTCGCAAAGTCGTATCCCTTGGTGACCGCCATGCCGACCGGACCGGCAAAGAAGAAGGCGCCCACGTCCACGAGGTTGAAGGTCTGGCTGGACTCGAACCGGGCGAACGCCTGATCGAGGTCTTGGCCATTGAGGATAAGGTTCTTGCCACGCAGCGAGATCTGCCCCGCCGTGGTCTGCCTCAGCTTGTTCACGGTCTCTCCCCGCATCGTCAGGTTCGCGGAGAAATCCATCGACCCTTCGGCGGACTTCTGCGGCGAAACGGATTTGAGGAACTCCTCGATGCGGAACTGTGAAAGGGAATAGCGGACATGGTAGAGCGGAACAGCGCCCGTAAAGTCCGCCCGTATGCTCCCCGAACCTTGCCCGGCGTAGACCCGCATCGTGAGCGGTTTGAGATCGAAGACCCCGCGCTGCCCGGCAACCGAAACCTTCAGGTCGGATGCGGCGTAGTCCTTGGTTCGGACCGCGCCGCAGACGAGTTCCGCCACCAGGGAAAGGTGTTTCATGATGCCCGGGCGTTCCCTGCCCGAAAGCTGCAGGCGGCTCACATCCAGGCTGCAATCACCGGCCTCGAATCCCGCTCCGGTTCGCTTGTCCGCGTAGCGGATCGTCGCGTCTGAAAAAGATACGTTTGCCAGGTTGAGGGCGGGCAAGAGGCCTCGGTCCTCTTTCGGCTTCTCGAAGTTGAATGTGCCATCACGCCCCTTCTCGATGGACAGGATTGGCTGTTCAAGCGCGATCCTGTTGGTCCGGATCTCCTTGTGGAGCAGGGGGAGGAGATCGACCCCGATCCGCGCCACCTTTGCGGTGGCAAGGTCCATTTCCCGGTTGCGGATGCGCACGTCTTCCACTGTCAGGCGCAGGGTCGGGAAGACGTCCATGCCCATGCGGCCGCCGACTTTTACGTCCATCCCCGACAGGCGCGAGGCGGCCGCTTCGATCCGGGGCTTGTAGGCGTTGATGTCCAGAAAAAAGAGCAGGGCGATCGCAACGAGGATCAGTAGCCCGATGAGTGCGCCGATGGCAAGGCCAATGGTTTTTAGTGGTTTTGATCGGGCCTGATCCAATGCGCTGCTCCCTGTCGGCATCCCTTCGCGGGTCTATGGCAATTTAGCCCAAAGCGTTTCTGCACGGCATTTTTTGTGGATGGTCCGCTTGAATTACCGGGCACGCGTGGTCTGGCTTCTCAACAGCCTTCGGCCCGACCAAGCGGCCAGCTTGGCTTTCGTTCCAGCCGCAAATCGACACCCGCCCATTCGCATTGAACCCGGAAGGCAGGGGCGCCGCCGGATCGGCCAGCCATGCGGCCACGTCTTCCAGCACCACCCTGGCGCCGAGGTCGCGGGTGAGCATGTGGTAGCCGTCAGGGTAGATCGCGATCCGGGCCGAGGAAGCCAGGACGGAGAGCATCCGGCAGGTGGGGCGCCGCGGGATGATCTCGTCATGCTCGCCGTAGAGGACCAGGGCGGGCACCGACAGCATGGGCGCGGCGGCGAGCGCACGGTCCATCAGGTTGGTCAGGCCCCACAGGGTGTCAGCCCGGGCCTCCTTGAGCACCAGGGGGTCATTCCTCAGCGCGCGCAGCATCGCCTGGTTGTCGGAGGCCGTGATGCCCAGCCCGCGGCCGGAGAGCCGCATTCCCGGGAAGCTGTGCGCCGCCAGCCACAGCGCGCCACGCTGCAGCGGATTCATGGTCGTCCGGCCCCACACCGCCGCGGCCACCAGCACCGCCCCGTCGGCCGCTTCCGGCGTTTCGGCGAGGACGCTCATGGCCACCGCGCCCCCCATGCTCTCCCCCAGCAGGTAGAGCGGCTGGCCGGGATGCCGCTGGCGCAGCAATGCAGCCACCCTCCTGGCATCGTCCACCAGCAGTTCCGCGCCGGGCCAGATGCCGCGCCGGGCGGTGGCGCCGAAGCCGCGCTGGTCGTAGGCATAGGTGGCGATCCCTCCGGCGGCGAGGAAGGGCCCCACCTCGGCGAAGGCCAGCCTGTAGTCGTTGAAGCCATGCAGGGCAAGGACGATGGCACGCGGCGCCCCGTGCGGCCGCCACACGCTCAGGGGCAATGCCGCACCGTCGGCGGCGATCACGCGCCCGGCCTCCAGACGCGGGACAGCCGGATGCGCCCCGCGCGGCTGCACCACAGGCGTGGCGCAGCCGGCCAGCCACGCCAGGCACACCAGCACGGAACAGAGCCTGGCGGTCACCCGGCCGGCTCCTGCCCGCGGTCGTAAAAGGCGAGCTCCGGCAGCCCGGAGGGCAGGTCGTGGCGGACGATACAGGTCGCGCCGTCCTCGCCCAGAATCTTGAAATAGCGGTGATCCCGCCCCGCCCAGCTGTCCACGAGCGCTTTCACCGTCACGTTCGCCAGACCGAAATGCAGGGCGCCGGGCACAGGCTCGCCGCCGTGGCCCGGCCGGCAATCCACCGCGATCGGAAAGGACATGGCCATCTCCTCGGTCTTTCTGAAGATATAGCACCGGGAAAACGTGGCCCGGGAGGACGGGGATGCGCCGCCGGCGCCCGCCGGTTCGAGTCGGCATCACTGCTTGGGAAGAGCCGTTCGGCTTTTGACATCGTGACGGTCGGTTACTGTATCTGGAAGTGACCATTTCCATTTTGTATATGGGGTGATCGGCAGCCGTCGGCCGGCTTTTCACGTCCAGCCATGCCGGATGCTTGCATTTCGTTTCATTACGGAACGCATGAAACATTTTTCGCCATGGCGACCAGCTGGAGGATTCGAGATACCGACGCACCCATGCTTCGGGTGATCGGAGGACCTCCCTCACTACGATCACGCTAAGCAAGCCGAAAGACAGCGGGGCATAGGCGGGCGGCGCTGGAAATTGCGATCCCTGAGATGAAGTGGTAATGCCTGGCACAGGGCTTGCTTATCGCTGTATATCAATTTTCACGATTGAAAAAAATGCTGTGCAAGCTGGTTCTGGCGTTGCCCTTGTTTTTTGGCCTGCAGGCGGCAGTGCATGCCCATTCCGATGCATCCATGTTCGGCGCGCCTTCTGCAGCGCCTTCTGCGGGGGAGGATCGCCACGATCATCCTGCGGAAGCTGCTATCCGTTACCCCGCCACGCTGGCCTTTGACCCGCGCCATCTGGTCAATCTGGTGATCAAGATCAATGCGCGCATCACCAAGCTGAGCAACCTCTATGTAGGCAAGCGTGTAGCCCGGAATGAGGTGCTGGGTGAAATGGAGAGCGCAGAGCTTGAGACGGTGCAGGGTACCTATCTGGCCTTGTACGGCAACATGGACGCAGTGCAATCGTTTTCCATGACCGGTAACGAGAAGCTCATCGACGCGCGCATGAATCTGACTTGGCGCGGCATGTCGGAGGATGACATCAAGCAGATGGAAAGCCGCCGCGAACCGTTAAAACGCATCCGTATCAAGTCTCCGGAATCCGGCTTCATCTATAGCCTGAACGTGGTCAACAACCAGATCCTCAACACCGGCGGCCAGGTCGGTCAGTACACCGCCTCCGGCACCACCATCCTCACGATCGCGCGCCCGGCGGCCATCCAGGTGGAGGCCAGTCTGCCGGTCCGGGTAACGGGCAAACTCAAACCCGGGCAGCGAACCACTGTCTATGTGGCCGATGCCCGCCGTGGCGAGGTGGCGATCCCGGCAGTCGTGCAGCAGATATTTGCTTTTGCCAACCCGATCAATCAGCGTCAGCGTGTGCGGCTCAAATTAATCGGCAACCCGCCTGATGGAGTGGCCTTGCCTGCAGGCCTGCAGACGAGTGTGAGCCTGGGGGAGCCGGATCATGCGCACTGAGCCGGCTGGACGTATTCCCAAGCCATTTGCGTGGCAGAAACCATGGCGGCAGGGAATTGGCCTGTTGACCTTCATCGGTGTCGGTGCAGCGATGACGCCCCTGGCGCTGGGGCATAGCGATCCGCGCATGTTCGGCCAGACTGCTCCGGCGACGACTGCTCCGGCGACGACTGCTCCGGCGTCGACTGCTTCGGCGTCGACTGCTTCGGCGTCGGAAAAAGCGGCCGTTAGGGAGGTGAAGTTGCCGCCCAACGTGAAGGGTCAGGAAAGCCTGTTCAGCCTGGCTCAGGTCCAAGCCGGCCCGCAGGTATCCATGATCAAGACCTATGGTCTGGTCGTTCCCAACAGCCAGGCCATGGTTGACGTGAACATCGCCGTCAGTGGTCAGGTGGTGGCGGTGTATGTGCGGGCGGGGGACAGCGTACGCAAAGGTCAGCCCCTTGCGTCTGTCTTCAATCCGGAGTTCATCACCACCCAAAGAGGGTACCTTGAATTCCTCAAGAACGAAGAAAAGCTGCAAGTACTGCGCGAAGAGGGACGCTTGCCGAACTATCTCAAGGATGCCAAGGAAAACCTGCGCTGGTGGGGCATGAATGACAAGCAAATTGCTGACCTCATCGAGCACGGCCAAGTCGTGGAGCACATCATTCTCGATGCCCCCACCGATGGTTTTGTCACTGACCTGTTTGTGCAGCCTGGCTCCCTGGTAAACGCCGGCGACCGAACCATGAAGCAGTTCGTGCTGGTGGGTAAGGCGATAGCGCGGATGGTGGCTGCCAACACCCCGCACTGGCTGGAAGGCTATGTTTTTCCGGACCAGCGGACGCTGTTGCGGCCAGGCTTGCCGGTGCGCATCAGTCTGCCCGACGGCAGTCAGCTGGAGCGTCACATCACCCAGGTGTTGCCCGTTGTGGACCCGGTCACCCAACGCGCGCGATTTCTGGTGGATCTTGGCCGGACCCCGGCAGGGTTGGCGGTGGGCCAGACCGTGAATATCAGCTTGCAGTTGGGCAAACGCGTGGGCACCTGGGTTCCGCGTCAGGCTGTGCTGGGCCAAGCCATTAGCCCGGTGGTGTATGTGCAGACCGCCCCCGGCCAATATCTGCGCAAACCTGTGGTGGTGCTCGACGAAACGCTCACGCTGCTGCGGGTGAAGGGAGTGGAGGCAGGAGAAAAAGTGGTGGTGGCTGGAAAAATGATGCTTGAAGGCCTCTATCGCATTTCGGCTGGACCCGGCGCGGACGCGGGCGACCAACATCATGACCACTGACTTAACAACGGGCTGACATATGTTTGACTGGGCAATCCGATGGTCACTCAGGAACCGCATTACAGTGATTCTGCTGTATCTGATTGTGGCTGGCGCATCCGTCGTCGCGGCGCTCAACATGGCGGTGGACGTGTTTCCCGAATATGCACCGCCGCAGGTGCAGATCCAGACCGAGGCGCCAGGTTATTCCGCCAAGGACGTGGAGACGCTGGTTACCCGGCCGATTGAGGTCGTGCTGCAGGGCGCACCCTACATCGACCAGATCCGTTCCAACTCCTCGGTCGGGTTGTCGCGTATCACCATCGTGTTCAAGTGGGGCGTCGACATCTATCGTGCACGCCAGATCGTCCAGGAGCGCATGCAAGCTGTGCAGGGCCAACTGCCATCCGGAGCGCAGACGCCACAGATGATGCCGGTGACTTCGGCGGTGAGCTGGCTGCTCAAATTCGGGCTGGTGGACTGGTCGGGCAGCAATCGTGAGCACGAACTGCGCACCCTGGTCGACTGGGACATCCGCAACCGATTGCTGGCGCAACCCGGGGTGGCTTCGGTGGTGGCGGTGGGCGGCGGCGTAAAGCAGTACCAGGTGTTGCTGGATCCTCTGCGCATGCGCAAATACGGCGTATCCACCGACATGGTGGCGCAGGCGCTACGCACCGCCAACCTGGTGGCGCCGGGCGGCTTCGTCTATCCCAGCTCCGAAGAGGAATATTTCATCCGCGCCAACGGTAAGGTGGAAAGCCTGCGCGATGTGGCCGAGACGCTGGTCGTGATGCGCGATGGGCAGCCGATCCATATCGACGACATTGCCGAGGTTCGCTTTGGCAGCGAAGTGAAACGGGGCGATGGCCAGATATTTGGCGGTCCGGCTGTGATTGGCACGGTGTCCAAGCTGTGGGGCGCGGATACCATGGAAACCACCCGAAATGTGGAAAAAGTGCTGGCCAGCATGGCGGAGAATCTCCCCAAGGATGTGCAGCTGATCCCCAATGTGTTCCGCCAGGCCAGTTTTATCGAAGCCTCAATCGACAACCTGCGCGATGCGCTGCTGCATTCGTCCATCATCGTCGCCCTGGTCCTGCTGTTGTTCCTCTTCCGCTGGCGGCCGACGGTGATCAGCCTGATCGCTATCCCCACGTCGCTGATGGCCGGCGTTCTGGTGCTGTGGGCGCTCGATATCAGCATCAATGCGCTTACTTTGGGGGGGCTGGTGTTCGCCATCGGCGAAGTGGTGGACGATGCCATCATTGACGTCGAGAACATCCTGCGCCGCTTGCGCGAAAACAAGCGGGCCTCCGCGCCGTTGCCGGCCCTGGATATCGTCTACGAAGGCTCTCGGGAAATACGCAACTCGGTGGTCTTCGCCACCCTCATCATTCTGGTGGCTTTCACCCCGATCTTTTTCCTGCAAGGCATCGAAGGCCGTATCTTTCAGCCCATGGCGATCGCCTATCTGGCCGCCATTGCCAGCTCGCTGATCGTGGCCATCACGCTGGTGCCAGTGCTTAGTTATTACCTGATGGGAAACGAGCAGCACGCGCGCCAATACGGGCTGGGTCCGATCTCGGAATTTCTGCTGGCGCGCTATCAGCGTCTGCTTCAGCACTTGCTGGCGTGGCCGTTGTTGCTGATGGTGAGTACGCTGGTGCTGCTGGTGGCGGCCACGATCACCTTCGCGGGACTGGGCCGCTCCTTCATTCCACCCTTCCATGAAGGCAACCTGGTGATCGCCGCCACCATGATGCCCGGCACCTCTCTGGAGGAAAATCTGCGCATGGGCCGCGAGGTGGAGAAACGAATCGGCGAAATGCCCGAGGTCGCGAGCCTGGCGCAGCGTGCCGGCCGCTCGCGGCTGGATGAAGACGCCCAGCCGGTCAACTTCAGCGAATTCGACATCGCGCTGAAACCGGGCATCCCCAACGTGCCGGAAGTCATGCAACGCATCCGCGAGCAGCTGGCGCAGATTCCGGGCATGTCGACCAATGTCTCGCAATTCATTACCCATCGCATGTCGGAAATCCTCTCCGGGGTGCGTTCCCAGGTGGCAGTGAAACTCTACGGCCAGGATTTTGCGGTGCTGAAGCAGAAACAGCAGGAGATCTATCAGGCAGTGCAGGGCGTTGCCGGAATCGTCGACCTGCAGATGGAGCCGATGATTCTGGTGCCGGGCGTGGAGGTGCACGTTAACCGGGCCGAGGCAGCCGCCTACGGGTTCACCCCCGGGGCCATCGTGGCCCAGGTGGAACAGGCATTCAACGGTGTGGTGGCCTCCAAAGTGCTGGAGCAGGACCGCACGTTCGACCTTTTCCTGCGGGTCAACGAAACGGCCCGCGCCGACATTCGCACGCTGGGCGAGATGCCCTTCATCTCGCCGGAAGGCATGGTCGTCCCGCTGCGGGATCTGGCGCGATTCACCGCCGTGCAGGAACCTTACATGATCAACCGCGACAGCGGCGCGCGCCGCGCCGTGGTGCAGTGGAACACCGAAGGCCGTGACCTGGATAGTGTCGTGCGCGAAGCGCAGGCCCGCATCAAGGAAAAGGTCAAGCTGCCGCCGGGGTACGCACTGGAGATCGGTGGCGATTTCGAGGGCCAGCAGCGTGCCACGCGCAACCTGTTGATGTCCGGGGCCGCCGCACTGGTGCTGATGACGCTCATCATGTTTCAGGCGTTCCGCAATTGGTCGCTGGTGTTGCTGATCATGCTCAACCTGCCGCTGGCATTGATTGGTGGCGTATTCGCGCTCGCGCTGGCCGGCGAGACCCTGAATGTTTCGTCCATGATCGGCATGGTGGCGCTGTTCGGAGTGGCGACGCGCAACAGCCTGCTGCTAGTCTCTCGCTACCAGCACCTGATGCAGTTCGAGCCGCAATTGAGCCTGGCCGAAGTCGCCGTCCGGGGCGCGTGCGATCGCCTGGTACCGATCCTGCTGACCGCCTTTACGGCCGCACTGGCCGTGACCCCCCTGATTTTTGGCGACCCCACCGGCAAGGAAATGGAGCGCCCCCTGGCCATTGTCCTGCTGGGCGGCATGTTGAGTTCTACCCTGCTGAATCTGGTGGTCATTCCGACCCTGTTCCGCTGGCTGGCCACCCGCTGGCCGGGCCGACTAACACCGGCCGCCGCCTGAGTGTGCAATGGTCCGGAACCGCTATGGTTAGATCCAGGTTCGGGGCGTAAGATAAATGCGTCCCGCCGGCATGAGAGACAACATTGTTCGCTAAATCTTCCGTTCCGTTTACCGACGCGCTGACCGATTTCAAGCGTGCGGTTAGACAACGGCTGGCATTCGTCAGCCTGCCGGAAGCCGGAATTCTGATCTGGCTGCTGCTGCTGCTGGCGGGGCCTATCCTTGTTTTCTCGCAGCTATCCCTTCAAGACCAGAGTCAAATCCACCTCGAGCCTCATAGCCATCTTCTCATCGAGTCCTTCTGCGGCCTGACAGCGCTGACCATTGCCGGCATGATCCTGTCCGTATGTCTGAGGCGGCACGACCCGAGCATGATCCTGTTCGGTCTGGGTTTCCTGGTCATGGGCATATTCGACATGTTGCATGCATGGACGGATCCTGGTCGCCACCAAACGGGTTTTGTTCTCTACCACACGCTCTCCACCTTTCTCGGGAGCGTTTTCATCTTTGCCGGCGTGGCGGTTCGAATCGCGGCCGAACGCAACCATGGACTTTCCAGAGCGGATCTGGCGACGGTCGCAGTCGGCTTGACCGTGGCTGTCGGCGTGGCGGCGCTCTACCGCTATTCCATCCCCAGCCTGTTCCCGGGGGAGACCGGAGAATTGGGCTTTTCATCCATCAACCATGCCGCACATTATTTGGCAGGTTTGTTCTATGTGCTGGCTGGCATAGCGTTTTATCGTTATTTTCGCGAGCATCATCAGATATTGGCGCTGCTGGCATTCAGCCTGCTGGTGGCGTTTGCACAAAGCGCCTATCTGTTCAGTTTATCCAGTATGTGGAACCTGGCCTGGTGGGTGTGGCACGGCATCAAGCTCTTGTTTTACCTTGGCGCCATGCTGATCGTGTTTGTCGGTTTCCTGTTGGCCTTGCGCACGATCGAGAAGTCGCGTCATTCGCTGACACAGGCCAATCGTCGCCTTGAGCGTTCCCAGCGGTCAATCCGGCACTTCAACCGTGAGCTTGAGATACGCAACCGCATGGTCCAGGAGGCCATGCTCACGCTCAATCTGGACAACACCCTGGACGTGGTCTCCAAGGCCATATACCAGTTGCTGGGGCTGACCAGTTGCGAACTCAACCTGCGCATACCGCAGGACGAGGTGGACGAGTTCGATTGCCGGGCGCGCCGCTTTAGCAAGCGCTGGCCGGTGCGAGCCCTGCGGGAAGCGTCCATTTGCAATGCCGCCGCCTGTCATCCCATCCTGCCGGTTCAAGAAGTATTCGAGTGCGGCTATCGCGATGACACGGGCTACAATTCCGTGTGCCTGTCGCTTACCGCCAACGGACAGGAAATCGGCCGCCTCCGTCTGCGGGGGAGTCGTCCAAACGTGAACCCGGGAGCGTTAGGGGCGCTGGCGAATGAGGTGGGCGCTATCGTGCATAACGCGCTGCTTTACCATCAATGGCTTGATGCCAACGATTTCAGGCTGGCGCTGCTGCGGGTCTCCAACATGCTCACCTCCACCCTGGATCTGGACCGGGTGCTGGAGGCCGTGTGCAAGGAAAGCGCCGCGCTACTCGAAAGCGATGGGGCACTGGTGTGGTTGCCCGACAATAAAAATAAAGCCGAGAGTTTTTTCCTGGCGGCCAAGTGGTTTGCGCAGACGGATCAGCAAGTATCGACGGAGCTCGAAGCATGGTGCAGGGACGGAAATCAGTGTTCCACTCTGCTGCAGGGCATCAGCGGTCATTACCATCCCGTCAGCATCCTGTGGCGAGACGTATCCCGGGCAACTCCGTTCAGCAAGCCCAAGGGTTGCCCCTGGGAGGCGCTTGCCCTGTTTCCGCTGCTGGACGGCGAAAACCTCATCGGCGTGATGGTGCTGGCGCGCAACGACCCGGTGTGTTTTAGCGTCGCCACCCTGGATAAAGGCGTGCTGCTCGCGGGGCAGGTGCGCATCGCCATCAACAATGCACAAAGCTTCACACGGCTCGCCGAGTTCAATCAGCAACTCAAACTGGCGGAGGAAAACAAGATACGCAGCGAGCGCATGGCGGTCATGGGTCAGATGGCCGCCTCGGTCGCACACGAAGTGCGCAATCCCTTATCCGCCATCAACAACTGCCTGGCCGTGCTGCGGCCGAATGCCAGGAAGAACTCGCGCAGCTTTGCCGCACTGGAAATCATTCAGGGTGAGGTGGAGCGTCTGACCAACCTCACCAGCAATTTCCTGTCCTTCGGCAAACCCCGTGCATCGGTCAGCAAACCCATCGTGCTGGAGCAAGTAGTGAAAAAGACCTGTGCTCTGCTGGAGCGGCATATCAGCCAGGAGGGCCTTTCCATCCAGTTGGAGTTGAATATCGAGCCTGTCTCTTCGCTGCTGTTATTCGATGCCGACGGCCTGGAGACAGTGTTCTGGAATCTCCTGCTCAACGCGACCCAGTCCATCCATGGGGCGGGGCGGATCGAGGTCACCCTGCGGCATTATCCAGGGCATTTTCTGCTGGTGGTGACGGATTCCGGCAAGGGCATCGCCCGTGAAGACCAGGCTCGAATTTTTGAGCCTTTCTACTCGCAACGGCCTTTGGGCGCCGGCTTGGGGCTGGCTATCGTGCAACGCCTGGTACGGGAGTGGGGCGGCGGCATCCGTCTGCGGAGCCGGGTTGGCGAGGGCACGGCGTTCTTCCTGCGCGTACCTGCCCGCATCGAGGGAACCTTTGTCGGACGTGAGGTCGCCTGAATGCGTATCCTGCTGGTAGACGACCAGAAAAGCCTGCGCCGCAGCCTGTCCCTCATGCTTCAGGGCGCAGGCTTCGAAACCGGGGAAGCGGAAAGCGGCGAGGAGGCGCTGTCTCATCTGGGCAGGCAGGTATATGACCTGGTGATTACCGACTTGCGTATGGAAGGGATGTCCGGCACCGACTTGCTGCGTGAGATCAAGCGCATCAACCCGAACTTGCCTGTCATTTTGATCACGGCCTACGGCAGCATTGATTCCGCGGTGGACGCCATGCGTCTGGGCGCCTTCGACTACCTGACCAAGCCTTTCCGGGAGCAGGACATCCTGGAGAAAATCCACGCCAGTCAGGCCGTGCCCGTGGGCCCGATCGGGTCGAGCGCTCCGGAGTTGTCCCGTGACGCGGAGGACATCGTTGCCGAGACACCGCAAATGCGCGCCGCCCTGATCAAGGCCGAGCGGATTGCCCGGACCGATATCAGTGTGCTCATCACCGGTGAAACCGGAACCGGCAAAACCCGCGTGGCACGCTTTATTCACGACAACAGCGCCCGCAGCCACGCACCTTTTATCAGCATCAACTGCGCCAGCCTGCCGGAAAACCTTCTGGAGAGCGAGCTGTTCGGCCATGTAAAGGGCAGTTTTACCGGGGCTACGGAATCCCGCGTCGGGCTCTTCGAGGAAGCGGATGGCGGCACCCTTTTCCTGGATGAAGTGGACACGTTGTCGCCCGCCATGCAGGCCAAATTGCTTTCCGTCCTGCAGGAAAAAATAATCCGCCGGGTGGGCTCCAACAAAGGCAAAAAGGTCGATATCCGCATCATGTCGGCGAGCAACCAGGATCTCGGTTTGCTCATGGAGAAGGGACATTTTCGCTCCGACCTTTATTTCCGTCTCAACGGGATACGCCTGCATCTGCCGCCCTTGCGCGAACGCGGACAGGATCTGCAATACCTGCTTCAACGCTTTCTCTCCGTCTACGGACATAAGTACGGCCGCAGCAACCTTCGGCTGACACCGCGGGCGGAGGCCTATGTCCTGGGATACGCTTATCCGGGCAATATTCGCCAGCTGGAAAGCTTTGTGGAACAGATGGCGGTATTCGCCGACGATGCCGGTCATATCGACACCGATGCCCTGCCCGAGGACTTGCTTCAGCAAACGCTTCCGCCCGTCACAAGAAACGACTCTGCCGACTTGGTTGAAACCGCCGGCAGCATTGCAGAATCGGAACGACGGATGATCGAATCCACGCTGCTTCGTTCCGTCAATATCGGCGAGGCGGCACGGGAGCTGGGAATCGGCCGCACGACGCTGTGGCGCAAGATGCGCGAATACGGCCTCCATTTCAATCCGAACGGACGCAATCGCTGAACGCCTCTGTCCCGTCCGTTTCTGGTACGGGGCTTGCTTTCCTGGATGGCAGGGACCTTGAGCCCACCATTTTGAAACACAAAAGGAGACGGAAGCATGTCCGCCAAGCATCATTTTTCAAGTCTGGCCCTGATTGCGATTTGTTCGCTGCAATCGGCATCCCTGTGGGCCAAAGAATCTGCAGTCGTGGTGACCCCGGTCAAATATGAAGTCACCCTCGACGACAAGTTGCCGGCGGTGCGGGAGATGCTGATTTCGGCCCTGGAAGCCAGAAATTATGCCGTCATCAATCAGCTCAACGTGCAGGAAGGCCTGGCAAGCCGGGGCATTGAAGCGCATCCGCTGCAGCTTATCGAGTTCTGCAATCTGACCAAGGCATACACCATTACCCGGCATGTTCCCGACTTCGAGATGTTTGCGCCTTGCCGGTTTGCCCTCTTTGAGAAGGATGGCAAAACCACGGTGATGGTGCAGCGCCCGGCGCATGTGCTGTCGATACTGGCCAAAAACCCGAAGCTGTCGAAAGAAGGCAAGAGCTCTCTGGAAGAGTTTGATAACGATCTGAAAGCGATGCTGGCGGAACTGGCCAGCGGGGGGTTCTAAAACGCTTCATTCCATTTTGGAACATGAAGAAACATGTCGCTCAATAAACCCAAGGAAGTCTCCATGCGTATCCACATGAAATTACCCTGTATCCACCGCCGCGCCATACCACGCTTTCTCGCGGCAGCCGGTCTGCTGTTTGCCGGTTCGGCGCCGGCCATTGCCCAAAACCATGGTTCCATGATGACGTCCACCGCTATTCTGGCGGCCACCTCTGGTAGCGCCGTCAGCGGCACGCTGAAGTTTCACGAGATGCAGAACCGTGTCGTGCATATCGCCGGGACGGTAGAGGGCCTCACCCCGGGAAAACACGGATTTCACGTGCATGTGAACGGAAATTGCGATTCACCCGATGGCATGAGCGCCGGTGGGCATTACGCGCCGACCGGCGGCACGCACGGTGCACCCGGAAGCAACGCGCGTCACTTGGGCGATCTGGGCAACATTGTGGCTGACGCCAATGGCCGGGCAGAGGTGAACGTAACGGTGTCCGGCATCACCATTGCGCTGATGGGCACGGCATCCATTGGCGACCGCAGCATCGTGATCCATGCGAAGGAAGACGATTTCTCCGATCCTGCCGGCAACTCGGGGCCCCGCGTAGCGTGCGGTGTGATCGAGTCGGACATGATGCGCATGTAATTCCTCCGGCCCATACGCTGCATTCACCGTTTAAGAGGCTCGCCTTGTTTGATATTCAGCCATGGTCCTGTGGACGGGCCCGGTCTAGTGTCGCCGCCATTTCACTGTTGAGCATTGCGGTGGCAACGCTGGCGCATGAAGCGGCCGCGGCGATGGAGCATCGGCACGATGCCAAGCCGCGACAAGCTCAGCCGGTCCTGGCGGTAGGCGCCGCACTCGATGACGGTGGACGTCTCTGGCTGGCCAGAGTGAAAAACCAGCAGCTCTGGGTTTCCTGGTCGAATGACGGCGGGCAGCGTTTTTCGCGCCCGGTTGCGGTTTCGTCCGAGCCGGAAGACATTTCGGCCAACGCTGAAAACCGTCCCAAGATCGCCGTCGCACGAGACGGCACGGTGCTGCTGAGCTGGAGCCAGTCGCTGCCGAAAAGATTCACCGGCAACATCCGCTTTGCCCGTTCCACCGATGGCGGACGCAGCTTTTCCACGCCGATCACCCTGAACGACGATGGCCGCATCGGCAGCCACAGCTTCGATTCGCTGGCGATCGCTGGCGAGGGCCGGGTGGCGGTGGCGTGGCTGGACGGACGCGACCGCGATGCGGTCCGCGAAACAGGCGGTACGTTCGCCGGCTCGTCGGTCTATTTCGTGCAATCCGCCGACAACGGCGCCCACTTCAGCGCCAATCGCAAACTCACTGAACATACCTGCGAGTGCTGCCGGACTTCGCTGACTTGGACCGCGGAGGGGCCGGTAGCGCTCTGGCGCAACCTGTACGGCGCCAACACGCGCGACTTCGCACTCGCCAATCTGGATACGGGCAAGGTGCGCCGCGCCACCGACGACGAATGGCAGATCGATGCCTGTCCCCATCACGGTGGCGGCTTGGCGGTCGACGGCCGTGGCGCCTTGCACCTGGTCTGGTTTACCCAGGGCAAGACGCGTCAAGGGCTGTTCTACAAGCGCATCGCGGGCGGGCGTGAGTCGCCGCCCATGGCCCTGGGAAATCCCGCGGCACAGGCGGGCCATGCGACGGTAGCGGCGGCGGGCAGCATGGTGCTGATCACCTGGCGCGAGTTCGATGGGCGCGCTTACGTTGCGCGTGCCATGCGCTCGACCGATGGCGGCGCGTCCTGGAGTGCGCCGCTGCGCCTGGCAGAGTCCAGCGGCGCGGCCGACTATCCGCTGCCGCTGACCGACGGCAAGCAGGCGCTGGTGGTGTGGAACAGCGCTGCCGAAGGCGTGCGCGTCCTGCCGCTTGAACTGGGGAGCCCGAAATGACCATGCGTTTAATGCTGGGGGTGCTGGCGGCGCTGGCTCTTTCCGCGCCGGCCGCGGCGCGCGAACCGGCGCCGTTCACCGCCGCCAGCCTCGAAACCATCAAGGCGCAATACGCCGGGCGGCCGTTCATCCTCAACCTGTGGTCGGTGAACGAATGCAGCTACTGCATCGCCGAGCTGACCCTGATGGGCAAGCTGGCGAGAACGCACAAGCAATTGCCGCTGGTGCTGGTCGCCACCGACACGCCCGACTTCGCCCCGGCGATGCGGAAAACCCTGGCCGGCCTCGGCCTGTCGCGCGTCGACAGCTGGGTGTTCGACGACCCGATTCCCGAGCGGCTGCGCCACGCGATCGATCCGTCCTGGTACGGCGAGCTGCCGCGCACCTACCTCTATGACGCCCGCCATCAGCACGAAACCGTGGTCGGCGTACTGAGCGAAAAACGGCTGCGCGCATGGCTGGCAAGACACCAATTGGCTCATTGAACGAAGACAACGGAGACCGCATGAAACCGAATCCTATTCCGCTCGTGCTGGCTGGCGTGTTGTGTACATCCCCGGTCTGGGCGGCGGAGCCCGGCGTATCCTCGCCCGCCGAAGCGGCGCTCCCGGAAATGACCGTGACTGGCACCCGCGAAGGCGAGCTGCTGAGCGAGACGCCGGCCACGGTCGGCATCATCAAGGACCAGACCCTGCGCGAAACCCGGCCCGCCCACCCGAAGGACATCCTCAACCAGGTCCCCGGCGTCTGGGTCAGCAACTTGTCGGGCGAGGGGCATTCGACCGCGATCCGCCAGCCGCTGACGACCAGCGCGGTCTATCTCTATCTCGAAGACGGCATTCCGACCCGCTCCACCGGCTTCTTCAACCACAACGCGCTCTACGAAATCAACGTTCCGCAGTCGGGCGGCATCGAGGTGATGAAAGGGCCGGGCAGCGCGCTCTATGGCTCGGATGCGATCGGCGGAACGATCAACGTCCTCACCCGTACGCCACCGCGGAAGCCTGAATTCGAACTGACCGGCGAAGCCGGATCGCATGGCTGGGGCCGCGTGCTGATGAGCGGCGGCAATTCGAAAGGCGACGATGCCTGGCGCGCCAGCCTGAACCTGACCCGTACCGACGGCTGGCAGGAAGACGCCGGCTACGACCGCCAGGCCGGCACCGCGCGCTGGGATCGCGTGCTCGACGACGAGGCGTTGCTGAAAACCATCGTGTCGTTTTCCAAGGTCGACCAGCAGCATGTCGGCAGGCTGAGCCAGGGCGAATTCGACGCCGCGCCGCGCACCAACAACGTGCCGTTTTCCTACCGCCAGGTCGACGCGTTCCGGCTGTCGACGGCCTACGAAAAGGAGACCGCGAACGCGCTGCTGTCGATCACCCCGTACGTTCGCGACAACAGCATGGAGATCATTCCCAACTGGAGCGTCGGCTACGACCCCAGTTCGTACGTCACGAAAAACCAGTCGTTCGGCTTTCTCGGCAAATACCGCCGCGACTTCGAGCCGATGCGGGCCCGGCTCATCGTCGGCCTCGATTTTGACTACAGCCCGGGATCGCGCGACGAGGATTCGCTCAGCCTCGGCAAGACGACCAATCCCTACGGCGGCACCACCTACAGCCTCAACACCGCGGTCGATCCGGTCAAGATCTACGACTATGACGTGACCTTCCGCGGAATCTCGCCCTACGTCCACGGCGAAATCTCGCTTACCGACAAACTGCGCCTGAACGGCGGCCTCCGTTACGACGACATGCAGTACGACTACGACAACCAGTTCAACGGTGGTGTCGCCGGCGCGACCCAAGGCGCAGCGGGAGCTTTCCCGGGCAGCGGCTGGTATGGCCATGCCGCCAGCACGCAGGTCGGATACAGCCACTGGGGCCCGAAACTGGGCGCGGCCTACGCATTCAACGATGAGCTGAATGGCTTCGCGGCCTACAGCAATTCATTCCGCACCCCGTCTGAAAGCCAGGTGTTCCGCGGCAGCCGGGAATCGACCGCGATCAAGGCGCAAGCCGCCGCCGAGTCGCTGCTGGACCTGAAGCCGGTGATTGTCGACAACTATGAGCTGGGCCTGCGCGGCAAGTCCGGCACGCTGCGCTACGAGGCGTCGGTCTATCACATGACGAAGAAGGACGACATCGTCAGCTACACCGATCCGGTCACCACCCAGCGCACCGTGGTAAACGCCGGCGAGACGCTGCATCGCGGCGTCGAACTCGGCCTCGGCCTGCCGCTGGCGACCGACTGGGATCTCGACGCCAGCCTGTCGTACGCCAAACACACCTACGAGACCTGGATCGTGTCGGGAACCGCCGACTACAGCGGCAACGAAATGGAAACCGCGCCGCGTCTGATCGCCAATACCCGCCTCGGCTATTCGCCGGGCTACCTCAACGGCGGGCGCTTCCAGCTCGAATGGTTCAGGCTCGGCAGTTACTGGCTGGACGCCGCCAATACCGGCAAATACGACGGCCATAGCCTGGTCAACCTGCGCGCCAATTATCTGTTCGGCAAGGGCATGGAAGTCTACGGCAGCATCAGCAACCTGCTCGACGAGCGCTACGCCGAAACCGCCGAGGGCACCGCAGCCGCGCCGACGTATACGGTCGGCCTGCCGCGTTCTCTGGTCGTCGGGCTGCAGGCGAAATGGTGAGCGTGAACACGCTGTGGTGAGGCAACGGTAAGCGCAATGAACGGGAGAGGGGCGCGCCTGGGATGGAATCGAGCCGCGGGCGTGCTCGTCGTGCTGGCCTTGCACGGCGTGGTGTTCTATGCGCTGTGGAGCGCGCGGGTGATTCCGCCGCCGGCCGAGGCGGTGACGCTGTTCGTGCATTTCATCACCCCGCCGCCGCCGAAGCCGCGGCCGGCGGTGGTTCCGCCGCCGGTCGTGCCCAAGCCGGTCAAGCGCAAGGCGCCGCCTCCGGTCGAGCCGCCGCACAGGCACCTGGCGGTCAAAGCGCCGGTGACCTCGCCGCTGGAGGCGGTCGAGCCGGTCCCACCGCCGGCGCCGGCGATCGCGCCCGCACCTGAAGCCGAACCGGCGCCAGCCGAGCCGCTCGCGCCGGTCGCACCGCCGCCCATGCCAGCCGGGCCGGTGACGCTGGCGTCGGAACTGGCGGTGGCTTGCCCGGAACGCACTCCGCCCTCCTATCCGCCCATGGCACGCAGACTGGGCGAAACCGGCAAGGTCGTGCTACGGGTGGAACTGGACGAAACGGGACGGGTGAGCGCGGCGCAGGTGCTTGCCAGCAGCGGTTTCAGCCGGCTCGATGCCGCCGCGCTCGCGGTAGTCAGAACCTGGCGCTGTCACCCGGCGCAACGCGAGGGCCAGGCCGTCCGCTCGCTGGCGACGCAGCCATTCAATTTCACCCTCGAAGGACGTTGATCATGGAAAACAGCCTGGGCTTTGCCCACTTCCTCTCGCAGACCGACACGCTCGGACGCATCGTGCTGTTGCTGTTGCTCTCACTCTCGGTGGCGAGCTGGTATCTGATTGCGACCAAGGCGCTGTCAAATTACTTGGCGGGGCGCCGCGCCGAAGCTTTCCTCAAACAGTTCTGGGCAGCCGATTCGCTGCTGGACCTGGGCGCCGCACTGCGACAGCAGCCAGTGGACAATGCATTCGCCGAACTGGCGCACCAAGCGCTTGAGGCCGCCCATAACAACCATCGGCATGGCATGCAAAGACTGGCCGCGGCCGGCGGGCTGGGCGAGTTCCTCACGCGTCTGCTGCGCAACGGCATCGACCAGGAGGCGATGCGGGTGGAGCAAGGCCTCACCATGATGGCCTCGGCCGGCTCCGCCGCGCCCTACATCGGTTTGTTCGGCACCGTCTGGGGGATTTATCACGCGCTGGTCAACATCGGTTTGTCGGGCCAGGGTACGCTGGACAAGGTGTCGGGCCCTGTCGGCGAGGCACTCATCATGACCGCCGTCGGTCTGGCGGTCGCCATCCCCGCGGTGCTTGCCTACAACGCGTTCACACGGCGCAACCGCGTCTGGCTGGCCAAGCTCGATGCCTTCGCGCACGACCTGTACACGGTGATTACCGTGGGCGAAAAAGCCAACAGTTCGGCAGGCGAGGGACGCCCGCCGCGTCCTGTAGTGAAACTGGAACAGCGCACATTCGCGAAGGAGTAACGACATGGCCATGGGAAGCTTCGACCCGCGACGCCATCAAGGCCCGATGGCGGAAATCAACGTGGTGCCGCTGGTGGATGTGATGCTGGTGCTGCTGGTGATCTTCATCATCACCGCGCCCCTGCTCACCCATTCCGTCAAGATCGATCTGCCCAAGGCCAGCAGTACGCCCAACATCACCCAGCCCGAGCATATCGAGTTCGGCATACGCGAGAATGGCTTCCTTTTCTGGAACGGCGCGCTGGTGACCCGGCCGGAACTGGCGGCACGCTTTGCCGTGGAAGCGAAGAAACAGCCGCAACCCGAGCTGCACATCCGCGCCGACCGCCATGTGCATTATGAGGCGGTGGCTCAGGTGATGTCGTCCGCCGCCAGGGCCGGCTTGGTGCGCATCGGATTCGTGACCGATCCGGCGCGAAACTAGCGACTTCCGGCCCCCCCCCCCCGCCTACTCCCCCAGCCGACGTCAGGCTGCGCGCGGGGGGCGCTTGAGCAGTTTGCGCTGCAGAGTGCGACGATGCATGCTGAGCGCACGGGCCGTCTTGGAAATGTTTCCCTCGTTTTCAGTGAGAACCTTCTGGATGTGTTCCCATTCCACCCGCCCGACCGGAAGGTGGGCAGTGGCGATGGGGATCTCGGCCACGCCTTTCTGACGGCCGAGCGCCGAGACGATCTCGTCGGTATTGGCCGGCTTGGCCAGATAGTGGACGGCGCCGAGCTTGATGGACTCGACTGCCGTCGTGATGCTGGCATAGCCGGTCAGGACGACGATGCGAGTGCCCGCATCCAGCCCCACCATTCGCCTGACGAGTTCCAGGCCGGAAACCCCCGGAAGCTTGAGGTCGACCACGGCATATTCGGGCTGGCGCGCTTCCGCCAGTTCGCAGGCTTCCTCGGCGCTGGCCGCCTCGGTGACGACGAAGCCCCGGCGGGCGAGCGCGCGCCCCAGCACTTCGCGCAGGGTGTCATCGTCATCGACCAGCATCAGGCTCGGCTGGTTGTCGTTGTCGTCGAGGTGTTCCATGGGTCGTCAGCTCGCGGATGCGGATACGGCAAGAGGCAGACAGATACGGGTGCACGCCCCGCCCTCCGGCCGGTTGGAAAGCTCCACCCTGCCGCCGAAGCGTTCGATGGTGGCGTTGGACAGAAACATGCCGATGCCGATGCCGCCGCCCGCCTTCTTGGTCGAGAAAAAGGCCTGTCCGATACGCTGGGCAATCGTGGCGTCGATGCCACGTCCCCGGTCGAGGATTTCAAGCACGCCCTCGCGGCTGCTCCACCTGCAACGCAGGGCCAAGCCGACAGGCGAGGCGTCGGCGGCATTGTCGAGCAGATTCAGCAGGGCCTGTTCCAGCGTCCGATCCGCAAGAATGTCGGGGGCCGGCGTGCCGGTGTCGAGATCGAGCTCGATGCCGGCAGACGGACGGATGACGTGCCATTGCTCAAGAGTCCTGGCGACCAGCTGGTCCAGCGCGACTAGCGTGCCGCTCTCGCTGCGCACCTGGCCGGCGGAACAAAGAATCTCGGAGAGGATGGTCTTGCAGTTGCGGACCAGTTGTTCCAATAGCGCCATGTCGGCATCCAGCGCGGCATCGCCGGAATGGGCGATGCGCCGCTCATTGAGAATCACGGCCATCGTCGTCAGCGGCGTGCCCAGGCGATGCGCGGCGCCCGCGGCGAGGGTGCCGAGGGCAAGAATCTGCTCGTTGCGCAGCGCATCCTCTCTCGCCCTTGACAGGGCGACATCGCGGCGCCGCAGGGCCGCGGCCATCCGGGCGATGAAGAGAGCGATCAAGGTCGCGCTGATCACAAAGTTGAGCCACATACCGAAGACATGAAGCCCGAAGCCGTGGCCCCTGGAGTGCGCCGTATGCCCGAGGTCAGCGCCCAGCAGCGCGAGTATCGCCGTGTCCAGCCAGTCGAGCGGTCCATGCACGACAGGCGGCAGCGCGACGTTGACGACCATGAGGATCGAATACGCCCCCAGGGCGACGGCGGTCATGATGCCTACCTCGATGAGCGGCAGCGTGGTGGCCGCGATAATGAGCGGCACAAGCAAAAGTGAAACGAAGGGGTTGACCGCTCCGCCAGTGAAATATAGCAGCGCCGACAGCGTCAGGACGTCGAGCGTCAGGTGCACCAGGACCGCCCGGCCGGCGGGCGCGGACGTCATGACCAGTTGGCCGTGCGTCATCAGGTTGAGCAACACCATCACGGCGAGGATTCCCCACAGCGGGCCATAGGGGAGCGTCATTTCCAGCGGGTAGCCGGCGATCAGGAGCGCTGTCGCCAGGGCGGCAATCTCGAACCAGCGCAGCCGAACCAGGCGCCGCAACGGGGTAGGGATCGCACTCGGCCGGCCGGCGTCGGGCATGTCGGAACGCGTGTGTTTCAATCTGGAATCCATGGGGCGAATGCCGATCTCCGATCATTGATGAACTGTTCCCGGGGCATCACGCTTCAGCGCCGCCAGATGGCCGTTCCCCGGGGTGGGGAAGCAATCCGGCCCCGACTCCGGCGGGAGGCCCCGACCCTTCGGGCTTCAGTTGAGCAATAGTCATGCTAGAGCCCGATGCACCGGACTCGCGCGAGCGAACATGACATGACATCGCGGATCGGCGCCGCGTCACAACCGGTTCGTGTCGGCGCGTGCCGGTGCCCTGGCAAGAACTGAACATCCGCGCTGGCCGCCATGCGCATTATTGAGACGGTGGCCCGGGTGATGTCGTCCGCCGCCAAGACAGGCAGCCTGGTTCGCATCGATTCGTGACCAGCCCGGAGCAGCCCTGGGGGAAGGGCCGGTCGGAACGCAACCGGCATCCCGCTGAATGTCCTTTTGAAACAAAACCGTAAACGGTGGAAGCAAATTTGTTTCGCTTTGAAAACGATTTGTAATCCCGCCGCCGGGATTGTACGTATAGCGTTTTGTTTTACATGGATATTTTATCTGGCATTGTTCGTGCTTTGTTATGTGATGGAAAGTGTTCCATGCCAAATTTCCGGCATGCGCTGTCCTGTCCTCTCCTCTTTTGAACCGGCATCCGCCGGTTCTTTTTTTTGGGTGCGTCCGGCAGGACGCACTTACTTGGCACAACTCCTACCGCGAGTGGCCGAGAGGAAGCGTATCAACACAATGGAATGTCTCGCGAGCTCGCCGATACGGTTGATAAGGAGAAGACCCGCACGGCGCAACGTTTCATCGTGGAACGGTTTTCGAAACATGTCACCCACGCATGATCTTGTAACCAATTGTTTATATTGATAAATAAATGTGGCACGCTAAATGCTTTATGTAGCTTGCGACATGTTGTCGCACCCTCAATCCGTTTGTGATGGATGTATCCGCCGTCCGGGCGGCATAAGTGAGGATGGGGTGAACTCTTGGAGGCGAACATGAAAATTCGAGCAAGTCAAAATAGAGTGAGGGGGCGGATCAAGTCCACATGCACTTTTATGTCACTGGCAAGCCTGTTGGCTCTGCCCGTGGGGACGGCGCTGGCTGACAGCAAAGACGGCACTTTCCCCACCGCGGAACAGGTGGGTGGACAGGTCTACATCGATCCTGTGGCGGTTGGCAACAAGCTGCCGCTCGATTTCGATGCCTATGGCATGAATAGTGAAAAAGTCGATCTTGGCAAGGTGGTGCAGGGCAAACGCTCCATGGTTGTGTTCTTCATCTCTGCGGTGCCGATCTCGGTAAACGAGCTGGTCAAGATCGAAAACTTCACGTCGCGGCATGGTCGCGGCATCAACGTGGTTTTCATCAATGCGGACACAGTGGGTGCTGCCCTGATGGGCGGACCGAAAGCGGTCATCCCCAACTCAGTGAAAACCATGCATGTCCTCAAGAAGGAACAGAGCCTGAAGACCACCTCGCTGTACGTTGCGCCCAACGATGCACTGAGCGCGGAGGGTGTTTCCACCCGACTCGGTATTCGCGGTTTGCCGACGTCGTTTGTGATTGACAAAAATGGAGTGGTTGAGAAGGTATTCGTGGGTCCGCAAGATTGGAAAAAGGGCGACATCTGAATCGATAAATTCAGGTCTTAAAACTTAAGGAGAATGCAATGAGTATCAACAGAAGGCAGTTCATGCAGGGCGCGTTCGCTGCCGGTGTTGCCGGAACGGCAGGCCTGCTTGGCTCAGGCAGCGCGTTTTCGGCTGTACACAATCCGATCGGCGAAGCGCAGGCTGAGTTATTCGCCAAATTCAAGGGCAGCATTGCGCTGCTGCCGAGCAAGTACGGCGGCTATGTGCAGGCCATGGATTTGTCCGTGCCCGAGACGCTGGCCTGGTATTCCTACGGCCTGCACGGCATCGACATGCCTATTCCCCACCACATCGCGGCCATGCCGTCGGCCGATCCCTACAAGGGCTTCGACTTCTACCAGACCATGCAGCCGCCGGCATCGCCCTACGTCAACGAGAACTCTCCGGAGTGGCGTAACCGCGGTGACTTCAAGATGTTCAAGATGCGCTACGACGGCAGCGGCAAGCAGAACTCCATTTCCGTGGTCAACGACATCGGTATCACTACCGGCATGTCGCTGGGCGTGCACGTCTCCATCGGCGTGGGCGAAAACGCCAACAAATACGTGGCGTTCGCGGATGGCCAGAAGGACATGGTGCTGATCACGGACGTTAGCGACAATCCGAAGATCATCAAGGCGTTCCGCGCTGACTATGATCCCGTCGCCCGGCAACTCAACATCAGCCATGTCTTCCCCGATGCCACCACGGGCAAGTTCGATTACGTGGGCCGCAAGGGCATGAAGACGACTCACGAAGCGATGCTGGGCGAAGAACTGATGCCGGCCGACCCCACCGCGGTGTTCGTGGATGCATTCACCTGGCATCCCACGTTGCCGTTCGGCGCCATCCTGATCCGCCGCCTTGGCTGCTGCGCCATCATCGACACCCGTACCTGGGAAGTGGTGGCCCTGCTGTCGACCGCGAAGGGTTCTCCGGACAACTTCCCTCTGGTGAAGCAGACCGGCTTTACCTGGACCTTCGCCGTGCCTTCCGTGCTGACGCCTCTTCACGAAGCCGGTTTCATCACGAGTGGCGAATACTTCGTCGCCTGCAACAACGTGCTGCAGAACAACATTGCTGTCTACCGCTCGACAGATGAAAACCCGAACAAGTGGAAAAAGGAAACCTTCGTCGAGGGCTTCGGAACCAAGTACCTGCCGCTGCACATGGGCAACGTTCCGGATTCCCGCTTCGTCTACTTCACCATGTGGGCGCGCAAGCCCAATAACGGCTACATCTGCAAAGTGGATGCCAAGACCTGGAAAGTCGTTGCCAAGTGGGATACGGGGCCGGATCCGCATACCTGCGACTGTACCGTGGACGGCAAGTACATGACCACGGTGTACAGCGGACACCAGGCGGGCCAGTCGGGGCTTGTAATTCTCAACATCGAGACCGACAAGATCGAGGCGCGGCTGCCTTGCCCTGGCGGCATGCACGACCACGTCGTGGTCCCTGAGAACTGGGAGGGCATGAAATACTCCCGCAGCACCTCGGTGTAATTGGGTTGTTCCGTCGGCAGCGCGTGCTGTCGGCGGTTTTTCGCTACATGTAGCAAAGGAGTATCGAAATGAATTTCAGGATTCTGAATCCGAGCCATTTGGCATATGCGGTCCGACCGCTGGTCGGCATATTCCTGATCGCTTTGTTTAGTCTGCCGATGCCGACATGGGCGCACAGCAACGAGTATCTGGCAACAGTCAAAGGTGCCCATGGAGGCATGTTGCGCATGGTGGAGATGTATCACTTTGAACTGGTGATGAAAGACGGCGAAGCACACGTATGGGTCACTGATCATGGCGACACGCCACAGTCGACCAAAGGGGCGGTTGGCATCCTGCGGGTCATCTCTGGGAACGACGCATTCTCTGTGTATATGGCACCGACCGGCAACAACGAATTGTCGATCAAGGACGCACGTATCAAGCCACGCAAAGGAACAAAGCTGGTACTGGTGATCACCATGAATGACGAAGCGCCGCTGCAGACGCGATTTTCATTGGATTAACAGGCTATTGGCCATTGAAAAATGAATAACCAATGAACGTGTTCATGAAGACCCAAGCCGATTTCCTCCTGCTGCCGCTGGCAACAACGTTTGGCCTGATGGCTGTGTTTTCGATATCCACGGTCTATGCCCAGCCAAACGCAGCCCAGACAGAAAACCGGAACCGCTTGATTACCACCAATAGCTGCGTTGCCTGTGACCTGAGGGGCGTCAGTATGGCGGGGCAAAACCTTCTCGGCGCCGATTTGCGGCAGGCGGACCTGTCGCGTGCCGATCTGCGCGGCGCATTTCTTATCGGCGCAAATCTGTCCAAGGCCCGGTTGATTGGCGTCGACTTGAGCGGGGCCGTGATCGGCGGGACGGTAATGAGCGGCGCGGATCTGCAGGGCAGCAACCTGTCCCAGGTGAATGCCAACCGCACGAGCTTCACCCAGGCCGACCTGACCGGGGTCGATTTTAGCGGCGCTCTGCTGGAGCGCGCCAATCTGGAAGGCGCGAATCTGCATGGCGCAAATTTCAAGAATGCGGATTTATACGAGGCCCGTTTTCTGTTTTCCGGAATGGCGGACACGAACTTTTCGGGCGCGAATCTGCATGCGGCCGATTTTAGTGAGGCAGAGGTGTCCGGAATGCGGACCGATGCCAGCACCACCTGCCCGGACATGAATCCGGGACCGTGCATTTTTCAGTAACACCCGGGTGCGACACCTGGATACACCAAGGAGCAGATATGTATCAATTTCCCACGAGCATCCGCACTGCCGGCGCATGCCTGATTCTGATTGCCGGCTTTGCGCAGACGGTGTGTGCGGATGAAGCCAAGGCGCCCACCGGGCAGGAACTGGCTTTCGACAACCGCAAGGGCAATTGCCTGGCCTGTCACGCCATTCCTGGCGATTCAAAAGCTGTTACCAGCACCAACATCGCCCCGCCGGTGATCAACATGAAGGAACGGTTTCCGGATCGCGCAAAGCTCTACGCCCAACTCTGGGACCCGGCAAAAGCCAATGCCGACAGCCTCATGCCCCCCTTCGGCAAGCACAAGATTCTGAGCGATGACGAGATCAACAAAGTAGTGGATTACATCTACGGGCTGTAAGGCGCGTATTCATTATCGACACCGTACGGAGAAAGAAATGAAGAAACTGATTTGGATCATGTCCTGCCTGGGATGGCTCGCAGTCGCCGTGAATGCGCAGGCCGCACCGGAAAAACATCGTCTGGAAGTCGTAAAAGCGGTGCAGAAAAAATATCCCGCTATCAAATTCGAGGATTACGTGCATGGCGCACTGGTATTCAGCCCCGATGCCAAAGCTCAATACGACGCCATCATGGCTTTCCCGCCTTACGACGCCGAAATCGAGAAAGGCGCCAAATTGTGGGAAACCCCGTTCAAAAACGGCAAGCGCTACGCGGACTGCTTCCCGCGCGGGGGGAAGAATGTCGCTGGCAATTACCCGTTGTTCGATGCCGCCGCAAAAAAAGTGGTGACGTTCGAAATGGCACTCAACCAGTGCCGAACGGAAAATGGCGAAGCGGCCTACAAGCACAGCGACATGAACACCATGGGGCTGCTGACGGCCCATGCCCGCACCTTGTCCGACGGCATGAGGATGAACGTCAAGGTGGAAGGCAAGGATGCCCTGGAAGCCTATGAAGCAGGCAAGCGGTTCTTTCACCAGCGCCGCGGCCAGCTGAATTTTTCCTGCGCGGGTTGCCATATCAGCAACGTCGGCAACGTCCTGCGCACCGAATACCTGTCGATGGCGCCTGGCCAGGCCACCCACTGGCCGGCATTCCGCGGCGGCGAATACACGCTGTTCACCCTGCAGCGCCGTTATGCCGCGTGCAACCAGATGGTACGCATGACACCGCTTGAAATCGGCGGCGAGGAATACAACAACCTCGAGTACTACCACAGCTACCTGAGCAATGGTCTGCCGCTCAAGGCTTCGGTATTCCGGAAATGACCCGCAGCGCACGGCAGGTGCTGCTCACTTATTCAAGGAGAACAGGGATGAAGGCAATTCAAAATGTAGCCCGGATGATGGCCGGAGGGATTTTTCTGCTTGGCGGCGCCATGGGCTCCGGTGTGTATGCGGCGGAAAGCGCTGCGGGTTCAGCATTGACGGCCGAGGCGTCGCAGGCGCTGTCGGGAGCGGTGTTCATCGTCGATATGGCAAAGAGCAAGAGCGCGTTGTGGACGACGGCCGCCAGTGCATTGGCCCAGGCCCAGGAGGCGGCCAAAAAGCAGGATAGCGCGGCGGTGGTCAAACACGCTGCTGTGGCCAGCGAACAGGCGTTTCTCGGCATGGCGCAGCTCGGCTATCCGCTCACCGCCGATCATTGAGACGGGTTTCCTGCGCCAACGGCAAAACCGGATGGCGGGATGCGCCCTGGGCCCCAATTGCGTTGACTCGCGCCCGGCCCCGGGCCGCTTATGAAGCTCAAGCCGATGTTGTTGTCCGAGGAATCACAAGAATGAAATGGGACTACCTGCTTTTCTATCGCTGGCTGGCCTTGAACATGGTGGGCTTCGCCATTCTGTGGGTGTTCCACATGAACGGCATGGTCGAGCCCGTTTTTCTGGCGGACAGCTCCTACATCGTGTACGTGATCGCCGGCCTGTTCCTGTATGGCATGGTGCTGTGCGGGTTTCGCGTTTGGAAGACGAGCCGCGAACTCAACTACGTCAAGCGCGGCGGCAAGGGCAAGCTCAAGGAATTTGCCGACAAGAGCAGGCAGGCCGACCGTGAAAGCGTGAAGGAAGCGTTCGAGATCAAGCTGTTTGCGCGCATCTCCTTCGTCAAGTACATCTCGTCCAGCCTGGTCATGCTGGGTCTGCTCGGCACGGTGATCGGCTTCATTATGGTGCTGACCAACATTTCGGCCAATGCAGTGGGCGATGCTGCCCAGGTCGGCAAGCTGGTGGGCGCGCTCACCAACGGCATGGGCGTTGCGCTCTACACGACCCTGGCGGGGGCCATCACCAACCTGTGGCTGAACGCCAACTACAATATGTTGCGTACCGGAGTGGTCAACCTGGTCGCCGCCATCCTCGAATCGGCGGACACGGAATAGCCGTCCGCGATGAGCAAGCATTTTTCATTCGATGCCGAAGCCGAGGACGATTCCGACGTCGTTTTCCGCGACGTCATCACCCTCGCGCTGCTCGGGTTTGTGTCGCTGGTCGTTATCATGCTGCCCCACATCAATCCGCCCAAGCAAAAGCAGGAAGAGAGCAAGGAGGTATCGGCGCCCGGAAACGTGATCGTGGAAGCGCGCTGGGACGATCGTGTCGACGCCGACGTCGACCTCTGGGTGCAGGCTCCGGGCGACGTTGCCGTCGGCTACTCCAACCTGGGCGGCCAGGTCTTCAACCTGCTGCGGGATGATATCGGCTTCCGCAACGACGCTTCCAATCTGAACTACGAGAACGCTTTCTCGCGCGACATCCCGGCAGGCGAATACGCCGTCAACCTGCACATGTATTTCAACCGTGCCAACGTCTGGCCGCTCAAGGTCAAGGTTCTGGTGTCCACCATCAAGCCGAGCGGCAGTTCACGCGTAAGCCGGCAAATACTGGTGTCCGATGCGGTCCTGCGCAAGCCGGGCGAGGAGCAGACCGTGTTCCGCTTCAAGCTGGACGACCAGGGCGAACTGCTTGCTTCCAGCGTCAACGCTGCGCCGAAGGCCCTGCGCACCGACGCGCCCGGCGGCTACAACTTCGATGCCTACAAATGAACAACCTGCTCGCCCTGCTGGTCGCTTATCTCATCGTTTCCCTGGGCTACGCCCTGTTTTCGATGAGGACCACCACCAGCCACGCCTTCCGCCTGACCTCGCTGCTTTATTTGGCGGGTTCGGTCGGCTTGGCGCTGTACCTCTTCAACCAGTTGCTGTCCCAGCCCAAACCGATCGATCAGGAATATTTCTCCCAGGCCAAGGAGGCGGTGGTGCTGGCGGTGCGCCCGAAAGACGGCCAGGCGATTTATCTCTGGCTGCAGCTGCCGGACCGAGAGGCCCCAGCCTACTATGTCATGCCATGGAATGGACAGGCTGCGGGCGACCTCGAAATCGCGCAGCGCGAGGCGGCGCAACAGGATGGACTGGTGTTGATGAACCATCCGTTCAAGCGCAGCCAGCGCCATGGAATCAAGGGTGACGAAAAGGACAAGGTGTTTTACGCGTCGCCGCCGGCACGGCCGCCACTTAAGTCCGGGGAACTGGATGGATCCGGCCAGGCGATGCAGTACCGCTCACCTTTGCCTCCCGCCTCAGCCAGGTGATTGTCAGGAGCATTCCAGGCTCAGACAGAAATCGACAGGTCAACGTAATGGCTCGCAGGGATCGGAGCTGAGAGCTAAATCGGTCAATCTTTCCCGTTCCAAAAAATCCTGTTTCTATTTGGAACGAATTCCAAATTGCGCAAATCGCATCATATTGTTTTATATGGCAAATGTCATCTGGCATTCTTTGTGCTTAAGTAGTGTCGAGTAAACAATTGGGTGTGTAACGGCTCCATGGGGTGGCTCCAGGCTGCATGGATTGAAGGTGGTTCAAGGCTTTGGCAATCGCGCCCGCGAAAATATCGATGAACTTGTAACTTTGGAAGGATATTTCTCAATGAACGTACTTCGTAGAAACGTACTGAAAGGCGCCGCAGGCGCGGGCGCCGTGGCGATTGCCGTGGTCGCCGGCGTGCTGAAGCCGACCCAGGCGATGGCCGCCTGGAACAAGGCCGCTTTCGATGCCAAAAACGTCGGTGCCGCCCTCAAGGGCATCGGCGTGGCCGACCCGGCAGACAGCAAGGACATCACCATCAAGGCGCCCGACATCGCCGAAAACGGCGCCGTGGTGCCGGTGGAAGTGACCAGCGGCATCGCCGGCACCACCAGCATCTCCATC
>JAJPEP010000101.1 GCA_021166845.1 Thiobacillus sp. | reverse complement strand
TGAGACGGATGGCTGGCGCGACACTCGCCAACCAGGCGCACAGCGCGCTCGCGGACTTCAGGGGAAAACTTCACGGATTTCTTCATAAGGACTCCATCTTCTCAAGGATTGGAGCCTCCTCAAAACCCGGGGCGGTTCAGTCTACATAATCGGCCTTATGTGGAGCGCTACATAAGGCCGAACAAGAGGCGGTGGACATAGATCCGTTCTTCGGCTTTTTGCCGTATTGAGCCGGTCGGCTGAAGGGCTTTTGCCAAAGCCTCCATTTGGTGACTGTATGCGCTGAACTTCGGTGGGCGCACACCATTGATCGAGCGTTTCCCGGCGGGCGCCTGGCCGCTCGTCGTAGCCGCTTCGATTACGCTGAATCTGCTGTTGCTGTTTTTGCTGCGGGCAAGCTGACTGTCCGAACCGGGGCAGTTCAAGGAACGGCGCGTATCGAGCCTTGGCAGACCGTCAGGTTGGCGGTCGGGAGAGGCCGAGCTTCTCAAAAAACGCAAATGATCGAGGTGGTAGAGGGGTGATCCGTTGAGGGAATCAAGTACGAGGTAATCTGAGATCCGTCAGGAATTCCTGGGCTTCGCCAATTTCGATTTTTTTGAATGAAGGATGCAGCGGGTTCAATAAGTAGTTGGTTTCTGCCGGAATGACTGAACTTGGAACGGCCAGAACGGCGCTTGAGTTCCGCTTGATCCAGTCGGCGCCGATGGCCTGAAGCCGTTCCCTTGATTCTGGATTCCGCCAGTCCTCTGGTAGATCCTCAGGCTTGACCCGCTCGATCTTCATTCTGGCAGGGATTATGGCCGGGACCATGACGTAGTTGGCGGCCAGTTTGCCGTCCTGCACCAGCAACTCCAAGGTGGCGAGCGCCTGAGTGCTCGCGGTGTACACCATCGGCACACCCATTGGGTTCCAACGTCCACCGTAGAGGCGGGCGCCGTCTCCAGAGAAGGCCGTACCCGCATATCTTGCGGTGACGATGCGCCAAACCGTCGTCATCAGGCGAATACGCCGTGCTCGACCCGCCCCAGGACATTCATGACCGATTCCGCACCGATCTCGGTATCGAGCAGAGACATGGGTGTTTGCCCGGACAGGGAGATGTTCGCGGACTTCAGCCACACCCGAGCAGCATCCGGATCCCCAAAGACATCCTTCGCACGTTCGATCACGCGCGCAACGCGAACCAGCTTTGCCGACTCGTCACTGGCCAGTAGTGCTTCGCCCTTACGCCTGACAAGCGTGCGGAAAGGAATGTCGATGGCTTCCGAAAACTCGGTTTTCGAGATGGACAGAAACTCTATGAGCGCATCTACTGCGGTAGAAGGGATGCCTTGGCGTATGACGGAAACCCACTCCATCCAGCTTAGGAACTCTTTGTTCTCATTCGTCGTTACGCCGAGGAGCGATGCTGCCGAGACGGCCCGGCCCTTTCTCGCCGCCGCAACCCTGTATGACTTGGGGGCGGCGACTTTTCGTGCGGGCGAGGTGGTTTTCCGCACGGGCTCAGCTTTCGCTCCAGCTTTTGCGGGAGCGGCCTTCTTGACCCCTGTGCGAGGCTTGGTGGCAGTCGCCTTACGTTCACCGGCAAGATTCATGGTCAATCCTTTGTTAGTGCCATTTGGCATTTATCTTATGCATATATGGCACAGACGGCAAGGAGAATTCCGCATGTCCTCTCACGAAACGTCTGCTTTAATCGACTGAAGAGACGTTCACCCCTATCGGCATAAGCTTCCGTTGGCCATTCCGGTCATCCAGTCTGGTCGTACTAAACGCCTGCGTTGAAAGTGCCGTTGATGTTGTTGGTGATGCCAGCGTTCACGGTGAGGGCGCCGCCATTCAGCGTGTAAGTGCCAGTGGCGTAGTCTCCAATGCTGAGAACATTGCTCACGGTATGCGTGCCGCCGCCGTTCCCTCTTGTGGACCAACCGCTTTGAATCCGTCATGGAAGGTGACGGTGCCCAGCGGGGTCTGTCCATCGAAAGACAGCGCAAGGAACACTTCTTGAGGCACGCCCTCATGGACCAGTCCCGGCATGGGCTTGAACCCGAATCGCCGGTAATAATCCGGATAACCCACGAGACAGCAGCCTTGAGCATTCAAGGCTTTCAGTCGTGACAGTCCTTCCTGTATCAGGGCTTTGCCAATACCCCTCCGCTGGTACGCCGGCAACACCGACACGGGTCCGAGTCCGTACCAGTGCGGGGTGCCGTCCGAAAGGGTCACGGGGGAAAATGCAATATGCCCGACCACACGGCCATCCACTTCTGCGACCAGCGACAAGGTCAGCGCTTTCGCGGCGCGTAGTGCCTCGATGACGAACTGCTCGGTGTGGTTGCTGATCTCCAGCGTTTTGAACGCTGCGACGGTCACCTCGGTGATGGCGCTGACGTCGGCGTCCGTCTCGTTTCTGATCACGAGCGAAGGGGTCATGGAGGTCTCGTTTCTCATGCTGGCCGGAGGCCTCGGTTCGCTACCCAGCCGACGTTCGGAAACCGGCCACTGGGCACCTCAAACCCCGTTCTTCCTGAACCACTCGGCCATCCGTTTCCAGCCGTCCTCGGCAGGCGCCTTGCGGTAGCTGGGCCGGTAATCGGCGTGGAAGGCGTGGGGCGCGTCGGGGTAGACATGGATGGCCGACGCCTTGCTGGCAGGGTTGGCGGATTGCGCCAGGGCTGTCTTCATTTTCTTCACGGTGTCCGGTGGAATGCCCGGGTCCTGGCCGCCGTAGAGACCGAGAACCGGCCCGTTCAGCGCGTCGGCCACATCCAGCGGATGCTTGGGCGTCAATCCGCTCGTCGCGCTGGTCAGGCGCCCGTACCAGGCCACGCCGGCCTTCACGCCGGGATGGTGGGCGGCGTACAGCCAGACGATGCGCCCGCCCCAGCAGAAGCCGGTGATGCCCAGCCGCGTGGTGTCGCCGCCGTGGGACTTGGCCCAGGCCACGCAGGCGTCGAGGTCGGCCATGACCTGGTCGTCCGGCACCTTCGACGCCACCTTGGCGATGAGTTCGGCGGTGTCGCTGTACTGTCGCGGGTCGCCCTGGCGCGCATACAGCTCGGGGGCGATGGCCTGGTAGCCCAGCTTGGCCAGACGGCGGCAGACGTCCTTGATGTATTCGTGCACGCCGAAGACTTCCTGCACCACCAGGATGACCGGGAAGTTGTTGCCCTGAGCGGGCTGGGCCCAGTAGGCCGGCATGTTGCCGTCGGGGGTGGGCACCTGGATTTCGCCGGCCGTGAGGCCTGTGCTGTCGGTGCTGATGGCGGTCTGGGCCATCACCGGCTGCACGGCGAGCGCAAAGCCCGCGCCCAGGGCGGTGACCAAAAAGCCGCGCCGGCTGAGTGGCTGGGGTGGGGAAATCAGGCTGTCCAATTCTGCGGTTAGCGCGTCGGTATCGGCGTTCATGGGATCTCCTTTGGGGTGGGATGCGGGGATGGGGGCGCGACGGCCACGGGGCAGGCGCCGCTTCCTGCTGCGGGGGGCGGTTAAAACTTCGCGCCGAGCACGATCTGGTGCAGGTCGAGGCCGTCGTTCGGCTTCTCGATGTCGGCGTTGGAATAGTGGGAATACTGCAGGCCGACGAATCCCCATTTGGCAAACTCGACGCCCACGGCAAGGTGCTGGGAGAACTGGAAGCGGGTGGAAAAATCCTTGCCGCCCAGCGTGTCGCGGCTGAACAGCGAGACGCCAAGGCCGGCTTCGGCGTAGGGCCGCAAGCGGCCTTCGCCGTAGTGGAGGTGGAGGCGGCCGATGCCGCCGACCTGGTTCAGGCTGTCGGGCCCGGGGCCCGCGCCGGTATACCTGAAGTGGCTCAGTTCAAGTTCGGGGCGCAGCGAGGCCCTCCAGTTGCCCCAGTCGGCGGACCACATCGGACCGAAGCGCAGGCTGAGCCCGGCCCGCTCGTAGTCGCCTCCCGCTTCGCCAACCAGCAGGGCAATTTCCGGCCCCTCCGCTGCCGCCGAGGCGGTGGCGAACGGCGTGAAGGTGAATGCCAGGAGGGCGAACGCTACAGACAGGCTGAAGCCGGGTTGCGGCAAAACGACTGGATAGCGGTCCATGAGCGATCCCCCTGTTTTGATTGATTCGCGCGGCGCGTACCGTCCGGTACACCCGCGACTTCAATTCAATATAGGTATATAGATCGAAGGAAAACGCTTCCGGGCAGACATCGACCGCGGCGTAGCCACTGTCCGCGCGGCAATTCAGGGATGCGTGTGCGAGGTCAGCGCATCTCGGGCAGCACGATGTTGACTTCGATCACCTCGAAGTTCCCCTGCTTTTCCAGCCCGACCTTGATGTCTTCCGGATTGATCTTGACGTATTTCGAGATCACCGCGACCAGATCCTTTTGCAGATCGGGCAGGAAATCCGGGCCGGACAGGCCCACGCGCTCGCGCGCGATGATGAGTTGCAGGCGCTCTTTGGCGACCGAGGCGGTGGCTTTCTTTTCGCCGAAAATGTGGGAGAGCCAGGACATATTACTTGCCTCCGAACAGGCGCTTCAACAGGCCCGATCTTTCGTGGTCGACGAAGCGCAGCGGGTGCGTTTCGCCGAGGAAGCGGCCAATCGCGTCGAGGTAGGCGTCGGCCACCGGCGTGTCTTTCTGGTGGATCGCGGGGACGCCCTGGTTGGACGCGTGCAGCACGGCTTCGGATTCGGGGATGACGCCCAGGAGCGGAATCCGCAGCAGTTCCTGGATGTCGGTATAGGTCAGCATTTCGCCTTCGTGCGCGCGCTTCGGCGAGTAACGGGTGACCAGCAGGTGTTCCTTCACCGGCTCGCGGCCTTCGACTGCGCGGCGGCTTTTCGACTGGATGATGCCGAGGATGCGGTCGGAGTCGCGCACCGACGAGACTTCCGGGTTGGTGACGACGATGGCCTCGTCGGCGAAGGTCAGCGCCATCACGGCGCCGTGCTCGATGCCGGCGGGCGAGTCGCAGACGATGTAGTCGAAGCCCTGGTGCTCGAGGTCCTTCAGCACCTTCTCCACGCCTTCCTCGGTGAGCGCGTCCTTGTCGCGCGTCTGCGAGGCGGGCAGCACGAACAGATTGTCGGCATGCTTGTCCTTGATCAGCGCCTGGTGCAGGTTAGCGTCGCCCTGGATGACGTTGACAAAGTCGTACACCACGCGGCGCTCGCAGCCCATGATGAGGTCGAGGTTGCGCAGGCCGACGTCGAAGTCGATGACGGCGGTCTTGAAGCCGCGCATGGCGAGACCGCTGGCGATCGAGGCGCTGGTGGTGGTTTTGCCAACGCCGCCCTTGCCTGAGGTGATGGTGATGATGGTGGCCACAAAGCTTCCTTTTTTACGTGGGGATTAGAGAGGTTCGATGACGATCTGGCTGGCGTCGGCCAGGCGGATTTGCGCCGGCTTCTTCGCCACGGCGGCATCCAGCGCCGTGTCGAAGGTGCGGTACACGCCCGCGATCGAAACCAGTTCGGCTTCGAGGTGCGTGGTGAAAATCCGCGCCGTGACGTCGCCGCGCGCGCCCGCGAGCGCCCGGCCCTTGAGCGGCGCATACACGTGGATGCTGCCGTCGGCGATCACTTCCGCGCCGGGATTGACCGCCGCCAGCACCACGATGTCGCCGCCCGCCGCATACACCCGCTGGCCCGAGCGCAGCGGCTTGTCGATGATGCGGGTGGGGACGGGTGTTGCGGGTTGCGGGGCGAGCGCTGCTGCGGGTTCGGGCAGGGGCTCTGGCACCGGCTCGGGCGCGGGTTCGGCCGCGACGGGGGCAGGCGCGGCGGCGTTCAGCACCAGCAGCCCCGCCTTGGCGGCGGCTGCGGCCAGTTCGTTTGATGCGTTCTGCACCGCGAACGGATTCAGCCCGCGGCTTTTCAATTCCTGCATCAGCCAGGCCCAGTCGGGCGAAACCGCGTCGGCCGGCAGCCGGCCGCACTCGAACACCGCCGCCTCGCCGCCGAAAAAGTCCGGCGTTGCGGCAAACAGCGTGGTGAGGTGGGTGTTCAGCGCCGCGTGCTCGGCGCTGTTGAGAATGACCTGGATGCCGGCGAGACGCGTGGTTTTCAGCTCCAGCGCGGGCGCGGGGCGGGGCTCACGTCGGCGTGGCATGGCGGGCAAGTCGGGTGGGGTTCACGAAACGGACACATCGAAAGCAACGCCGAGAGTCTAGCCGCACCTGCATGACGGGGCAAGGCGCGATCCCGCTGCGTGCGTTCGGGCGGCTTCCTTCAGGCGCGAATCATGCCCGCTCCTGGTGCGCCCCGCCCAATCGGGAGGCACGCGTGGGTGCGTCATGGCAGCGGGATGTCCGCAAACAGGTCGATTCACTCCCGCCCGGTGATGGCATGGTCCCTGCTATGAACCCCTTGCCGGATTCACGCAAGCTTGCAGGGATCTGGCATGGACAACGGTGTCCCGCGGCGCGCAGTGCCGGGACGCCGTTTTTTTTGGCAAGGGGGCGACGTGCTTCTTTCCGGCGCCATTGGCGAGGAAATGCCACCGAGTGCTGGCCGCCCCGAATCGACCGACGCCGACATTCCGGGCGGCGGCCGATTTCATGATTTCAACCGTCAACCCTGAAAGGAATACGCCATGACCCCCCAGCAAATCTCTCTCATCCAGGCCTCCTGGGCATCCGTCGTCCCCATCCAGGACACCGCCGCCGGCCTGTTCTATCAACGCCTGTTCGCGCTCGATCCCGCGGTCAAGCCCATGTTCAAGGGCGACATGCAGTCGCAGGGCAAGAAGCTCATGCAGGCGCTCGGCTTCATCGTCAACAGCCTCACCCGGCTCGACGAGCTGGTGCCGGTGGCGCAGGACATGGCGCGCCGCCACGTCGGCTACGGCGTTCAGGCCCAGCACTACGACACCGTCGGCGCCGCGCTGCTGTGGACGCTGGAACAGGGCCTGGGCCCGGCCTTCACCGACGAGACGAAAACTGCCTGGGCGACCGCCTACGGCACCCTGGCGGGGGTGATGAAGGAGGCTGCCTACGCGCCGGCCTGAAGATCATTTTGCTTGCATGCCGCCGCTGCTGGCCTTGCTTGCAGCGGCGTTTTTTTGTCGGTGGCGGATGGGAAGGGGAAGGTCGGGGTTCGAATGACGCAGCCGAAGCCGTCATTCAGGTTCACTGTTGCGCCGCCTGCTACTCGTTGTTATGTAGCGCTCCACATAAGGCCGATAAAAGGACCTACGTGGCGGCCAATCCCGCGGAGCCCCTTCGGGTCGGACGCGGTCATAACTTCTCCTCCAGCATGGTCCCCCCCCCCCGCAAGAATGGGGAGCAGAGTTGGCCTCACGCCCCAATATTGGGCCCCAATATTGGGCCCCAATATTTATTTTCAGCAGGCATGTCGATTCCGGCGGGGCTGGCTCGTCGTGGAGACAGCACCCGGAAATGCCCCGTAAGCGTCCAGCCGCCCCACCTGTAGTTTCCCGCTCATCCCATGCAATCTTGCCCCTTTTTTGGAGGGACACCAGATGGCGAAGCGGCATGGGCAGGAATTCTGGCGAGTGCATATTGAAGCCTGGCGTCGGAGTGAT
>JAJPEP010000094.1 GCA_021166845.1 Thiobacillus sp. | reverse complement strand
GCGCGCGGCGGACTGGGCGAAGGCGCCGCCCGATCCGATGGCGGCGATGCCGAGTTCGGGCTCCAGCACGTCGCCGTTGCCGGTGATGATGAGCGAGTACTCGCGGTCGGCCACCGCCAGCATGGCTTCGAGCCGTCGCAGCATGCGGTCGGTGCGCCAGTCCTTGGCGAGCTCGACCGCGCTCCTGAGCAGGTGCCCCGAATGCTTGTCGAGCTTGGCCTCGAAACGCTCGAACAGGGTGAAGGCGTCGGCGGTGCCGCCGGCGAATCCGGCCAGGACTTTTTCCTGGTACAGCCGACGCACCTTGCGCGCGGTGGACTTGATGACGATGTTGCCGAGCGTGACCTGGCCGTCGCCGCCGAGGGCGACTTCATTGCCACGGCGGACGGAGAGGATGGTGGTGCCGCGATATTGTTCCATGGCCGAATTATAAATGACGCTCAGGCCGAGGCAGATGGCGGCCCGGCGGGAATGCCGATGGCCAGCAGCTGCAGCGGGTTGAAGCCGCCCAATGGGCCGGAATCAGTCAGGGTGATGCGGGATGAGTTGCGCCAGCTGGTCGATGCCCATGACGCGAAACAGTTCGTGGATGAGCGCGTTGTGACCGCGCAGGGTGATGCTCTTGCCGCTGCCCAGGCACTGCATCAGCACGCCGATGAACTGGCTGACGCTGCCGTAATCGACGCGGGTGACCTGCGCCAGGTCGACCAGCACTTCGCTGTGGGTGGCGGCGTAGCTGCCGAGTTGCTGCAAGGCGCTGTCGTTGGCGGGGGTGATCTCGCCAGCCAGCTGCAGGGCATTGTCCAGCGGCTCGGCCGGCTTGCCCGGCACCACTTCCGCAGCTTGCACCTCGCTCCAGGAGGGAGGGGACACTTCAAAGCGCACGGCGTAGTCGACCGCCAGATCCTCGAACTTCTCCTGCTGCCCGAGCGTCTGGTACAGCTCCAGCAGCAGCAGCCAGTGCACCGCGCGGCTGTGGGTGGCGCGGTTGAGGTCCTGCAGCAGCGCGATCAGGCGGTCGACGCCGCTGACCTGCAGCTTGCGCTTGGCCTTGCGCGCCGCGCTCAGGATCCGCGCGCATTCGTCCGCCCCCGATTCGTCGACCATGGCGATGCCTGAAAAATCGATCCGCACTGCAGTGTTTTTGGCGGTGGCGGCAATGCCGTCACGCAGCGTGGCCGCAGCGGTCTTGTCGAGCAGGCCGGGCAACTCCAGGCTGGTGGTCTGGGCCTGCTGGGGAGCGGCCGCGCCGTTGCCGTTCATCTTCTGCCAGACCGGCGGCGAGGTTTCGAAGCGCATCGCGTAATTCAGCGCCAGTTGGTCGAACTCCTTCTCGCGGTCCTGGATGGCGTACAGGTCGAACAGCATGTGCCAGGCGCGCCGGTCGCCCGCGGTCAGGATGCCCTGCAGCAAACGCTCGGCCATCTCGACCTGGCCGCTGGCGTAGAGGATGGCGGCTTCGTCCACCGGCGACTGGGGCGCTCCGCTGGTTTCTTCCACCACGATGCCGCCCGCCCCCATGCCCATGGTCAGCAGGGTCTCGGTGGGGGGCGACTCGGCTTCCCGCGCGGCTGCCGGCTTGTGCGCGGCGGCGGGGGCCTTGTCCTTGCCTTTTTTGAAAAACGGGAGAACCACGGGATATGCGTGCTTGGATGAGGGGATCAGTGTTGGATACTAGCGCTGTCGCCCGCGTGCAGCAACCCGCAGCAGGCTCCCGGCGAGCAGGGCGGCGACTGCAAGCGCGACGACGATCGCCGGGCCGGCGGGCCAGTCGAACAACGCCGAAGCGGCCAGCCCCGCCGCATACGCCAGCGCGCCCAGCGCCCAGCCGGCGAGCAGCCCCGCACGGGGCGGCCAGCTGCGTACCGCCAGCGCAGGCAGAATCAGGCTGGCAAATACCAGATACACGCCCACCAACTGCACCGAGGCGGTGATGGCGAGTGCGAAGAGCAGATAAAACCCGAGCGTTCCGAGGCCGGCGCCGCGCCATGCCCACAGCGCCAGCAGCGCGGCGTACAGGACGCCGATCTGTGCGGCTTGCCGCGGGGTCGCCCATAGGATCTGCCCGGTGAGCAGCTCGGACAAGTGCTCGCCGCCGTGCGGATCGCCGGTCAGCAGGAGTGCGCCGAGACTGGCTGCCACCACGAAGGCCGAGCCGATCAGCGCTTCCTGAACGGCAGGCCAGCGGCGCTCGCAGCCTGCCAGCAGCGCTGCGCCCGCCAGCGCTGCCGCGGCGGCGGCAAGCTGGGTGGACCAGCCATCCGGCGCCAGATCGAGCGCGTGGGCCGCGATCACTCCGAGCACCGCGATCTGCGCGATCGCCAGGTCGAGAAAAATAATCCCGCGCGCCAGCACCCGCCGTCCCAGCGGCACATGGGTGGCCAGCACCAGCAAGCCGGCGAGCAGCGGCCAGCCCAGCAGGCCGGGGTCGAGCGCGGCAAGGTTCAGCGCGGAATTCATGACGCAGCGTTCAGCAGTTGATCCAGCGTGTCGTCGAACAGGCCGAACAGATCGCCTGCCCGCTCGCTGCCGCCCACGGTGTAGGGCAGCGCCAGCGCGGGACTCCCGGCGCGGCGCGCCAGCCAGTCGGCCGGGCGCGGGCTCTGGTAGGCCGCCCGCAGCACGGCTTTGGCGGGCGTCGCCTGCAACTGCGCGGCCACCTGCGCCAGGTGGCCGACCGATGGCTCGACGCCGGGTTTGGGTTCGAGCGTGGCCACCGTGCGCATCCCCAGCCAGTTCAGCAGATAGCGAAACGATTGATGCTGCACCGCCACCGGCATGCCCGCGAGCGGCGCGGCCCGCGTTTGCCAGCGCGCCACCGCCGCGTTCCAGCGCGCGGCGAAGGCCTGCCCGCGCGCGCGGTACGCGGCGGCGTTCGCCGGGTCGACCTCGGCCAGCCGCGCCGCCAGCGCTTCGCTCACGCGCAGGATGTTGCGGGGATCGGTGTGGATGTGCGGATTGCCCTGGGCATGCACATCGCCTTCGGCGCGATCCAGCCGCGCCGGTTTGTCCAGCAGGGGCACGGTTCGCGCGGCTTCGAAGTAGCCGGGGCGTCCGGGCTGCACCCCGGCGTTGCCCGCTTCGCGCAGCAGCACCGGCAGCCAGCCGATTTCCAGCTCGGCGCCGGTGCACACGACCAGCCCGGCGCGCCGCATCTGCGCGATCAGGCTGGGGCGCGCCTCGATGCGGTGGGGGTCCTGCAGGGCCGTGGTGGCGGCGAACACGCTGACGTCGGTGCCGCCGATTTCCCTGGTCAGGGCGGCCCATTCGGGCTCGCAGGCGAACACGTTGAGGGCGGCGTGCGCGTACGCGGGCAGCCACAGGACGAGAAAGACCAGCAGTCGTTTCATGCGGTTCTCCTCAGAAAGCATGGGCGCCGTGCGCGCCCAGGCTGTGGATGTACTGCACGAACCACTGGCTTTCGCTGACGCTCTCCTGCGATTTGTCCTGCGAGTACTGCAGGCGCAGGCGGGAAAATTCGGACGGCGAGTAATCGAGCATCAGCGAGTGGCGTGTTGGCGGGTGGGTGCTTACCGGCAGGAAGGCGCTGTTGGCACCGAAATCGATCGTGCCCGGGTCCAGGCGGTCGTAGCGGTAGCCGGTGCGCCAGCGCGGCATGAACTGGTACACGCCCTGGGCGTAGAAGCCCGATTGGCGCGAGCGGTAGGCATCGTCGCTGCCGACGCACGCGCCGCCGGCGCCCGTATTGTCCTCGCACAGCAGGCTGCCGCGCTCGCCGCGGCGGAAGTATTCGGCGGCGAACTTGAAATTCCGCTCGGCGGCGTTGCCGTCGGGTGCCCATTTCCAGACGAAGTCCGCCACCCAGGTTTTGCTCTTGCCAGAAAACAGGGTTTCTGCCGTCACGTCGTTCAGGTCTTCGAGTTCGCTATCGCGCTCGCTTGCCTTGGCGCGCAGGTAGGACACTCCGGCGCGCCAGCTGTTGGATGCGCCGACATCGCCGCCGAGATGGCTGAACAGGGCGTAGCTGCCTGCGCCGTTCCTGTCGCGGTCGGTGCCGGGGAAGTGTGCGCCGCGCCCGGCCTCAAAGCCGAATTCCACGAACAGATCGGTCGGCGCCACCCATTTCAACTGCACGCCGTCGTTGCCGTAGGCCTCGCCGAACAGCGCGCGGTACATCAGGGCGTTGTCGGCGAAATCCCAGGCGTGGGGATGCTGCTGGTTCTGGTAGCCGAGCCCCGACAGGAAACGTCCGCCCTTGAGCGAGACGCCATGGCCGAGCGCGGTGGTCTGGAACCAGGCTTCTTCGATGGCGACTTCCTCGTCTAGCAGGGCGAGGTTGAAATAGCCGCGGAAAGAGGGATCGATGCTGGCCGACATCACCAGCTCGGTGTGGTCGAGCGAGAAGACGCGCGGAGTACCGTGGTCGTGTCCGGCCGCCAGGAAGCCGCTGAGGCGGCGTTCGCCGCCCTCGTCGAGATGCGCATAGCCGCCCTGCAGGATGAGCGAGATGTCGGGATTGAAGCGCTGGCTGGCGCTTGGCGCCGCTTCGTTTCGCGCCGCAGCGTTGCCGGCATTCAGGGCGGCGTCCGCGGTACTGGTTTCGGCGGATTGCAGGCGTGCTTCCAGCGCCCGGATGCGCGCCTCGTAACTGGCCTTCATGTCCCTGAGTTCGGCGCGCAGCGCGTCGAGGTCGGCGTCGGCAAATGCCGGAGACGCAGCCGCGAGCGCGGCCACGAAAAGCGTGGGTCGTAACATCATAAAACTCCGTCGAAAAATGGAACGCAGCCGGCCGCCCCGCGAGGTCGGCCGGCGTTGAGGCGCGGATTTCAGACGGTGGCGGGCGGAGCGCGGGCTTGCGCGCGGCAGGGACGGGCGGCGGCGGGCGGCGGCGACGCAGCCGGCAAGCCAAGATGATGGCCGGGCACGACCGGCAGCGTGAACGTGCTTGCCGGCGCCGCGCTGCCGAGGCTGGCATGCGCCAGGCATGCCTCGCACACCGGCTCGGGGAGGCCGGAATCGTGCGGGTACAGATGTCCGAGCGCATGGGCGACTGCGGACGCCTGGCCCAGCAGCAGGAACAGCGCGAACAGCGTGCGGATGAGAGGGCGGCGCAGCATGCGGGTCAGTCGGGCGGCGGCACCGGGTCGTAGCCGTGGGCGCAGCCGGGGCGGCAGCGGCCGATGCGTTTGGCGGTCAGCCAGCCGCCCTTGAGCGCGCCGTGTTTTTCGATCGCTTCCTTGCCGTATTCCGAGCAGGTCGGCAGGTAGCGGCATTGCCGGCCCAGCCACGGCGAGAGCGCCAACTGGTAGAGGCGGATCGCGCCGACGAGGCATTGCTGCGCCAGGTTCATGGACTTGCCTGCGCGCCGGGTTCGGCATGGCTGCGCGCCGCGCCGGTGAAATCGGCCAGCAGCTTTTCCACGAAGCCGGGTTCGAGGTCGCGCACGATGAAGACGAAACGGCTGCGGCGATCCGCGTCCGGCCAGGCGTCGAGCCTCACCTCAGGATACAGCACGTGCTGTACGCCGTGCAGCACCACCGGCTGGGCGTCACCCTGCAGGTTCACGATGGCCTTGAAGCGCAGCAGGTTTTCCGCGCGAAACGAGGTGAGCATGCCGAGTGCGGATTGCAGGCCGTAGCGGTCAAGCGGCGTGGCGAGCACCACCGAAAATGCCTGGATGCGCGCGTCGTGCAGTGCGCGCTGCGTTTTTCCGATGACCGGACCGGCGCCAGCGGGCCGATAGCGCTGCTGCTTCAGCCAGCGCGCCACTTCCAGCGATTTGGTCGCGGCATTCCACAGCCCCAGGTTCTGGATCGCCGCGGGGTCGAGCTCGCCGCGCGTCGCCGTGACGACGTCGGCTGCCGGGTTGAGCGCGGCCAGCCGTTCGCGCAGGGCGGCGAGTTGGTCCGACGCAGCAAGGTCGGTTTTGGTGAGCAGCAGGCGGTCGGCTACCGCCACCTGCTTCACCGCCTCGGAGTGTTCGTCGAGTTGGCCCATGCCGAACAGCGCGTCCACCGTGGTGACCACGCCGTCGAGGCGGAAGCGCGCGCGCACCCAGTTGTCGTGCAGCAGGTTGTCGAGCACCGGCACCGGGTCGGCCACGCCGGTGGTTTCGATGATGACGCGCTCGAATGCGGGAATGTCGCCCTTCTGCCGCGCCATCCACAGGTTTTTCAGGGTCGGCGACAGGCTGCCGGAAATCGTGCAGCACACGCAGCCGCCCGACAGCAGCGCCATCGGCCCCTCCATTTTTTGCAGCAGTTGATGATCGAGCGCGACTTCGCCGAACTCGTTCATCAGGATCGCGGTGCGCGGCAGCGAGCGCACCAGGTGGTTCAGCAGCGTGGTTTTGCCGCTGCCTAAAAACCCGGTGAGCAGGGTGACGGGAAGCGGGGCAGGCGAACCCGCACGCGCCTCAGCGCGCAGTGGATCGGCGTTCCCTAGCGGAGCGTCCATGCCGGGTGCTCGCGGCGGCGTTCAGGCATGCAGCCTTTCCTTCTTTTCGTGGCGCTCCTGCGCCTCGATCGAGTATTCGGCGGTGGGGCGGGCCAACAGGCGGGGCAGCCCGATGGGGTCGCCGGTTTCCAGGCAGTATCCGAATTCGCCGGAATCGATGCGCGCCAGGGCGGAGTGGATTTTTTTCAGCAGCTTGCGCTCGCGGTCGCGCACCCGCTGTTCCAGCATATGCTCTTCCTCGACCGTGGCACGGTCGTTGGGATCGGCGAAATTTTCGTTTTCCTTCAGGGTTTCGCTGGTGTCCGCCGCGTTGCTGAGCATTTCATCGCGCAAGGTTTCGAGGCGGGCGCGAAAAAATGCGAGTTGGGCCGGGTTCATGTAAGCGGAGGCCGGCATTTTCAGCAAGGCGGCTTCGGTGAGGGGTTTGGACGAGGTAGGCATCGTGGAGACTCCATTCAGTCAGCAAAGACAGGTTGTGAATCATGCATCCTGCTGGCAGGGGCATACGTGTGTACCCATAGGCGGCAAATACCGCCCTCCCGGGCGCATCACGGGCGAGTGCGCACCGCGCATTGCCCGGCATCATACCCCGCGGTTCTCTCCCCGGGGACGAGGTGCATCGGCGCAATCCTGCAACAAGGTTGCATGGTTGGCAGGCGGGCGCCTTTACTTCGCACGCGTCACTCGCCGGGGGGCGGCGAGGACGCAGCGGCGCACTCGGCACAGCGGCCATGCACCGTGATGTCGACCCGGTCGGATACGAACCCGGGCGGCAGTTCCGGGGCGGCGCTGGCCAGGCTGCCGCGCAGGCAGAACAAGCGTCCGCAGACGCCGCATTCAAAATGCGCATGGGCGTGGTGCGCGTTCATCAGGCTGAAGCGGCGTACCCGGTCATGTCCGGCCACGCTGTGCACCAGCCCCTGCCCGGCCAGCCAGTCGAGCACACGGTAGAGCGTCACCTTGTCGAAGGGATGGCCGCCGGCCGCCGCCGCCTGCTGCAGCGACTGGTGCGACATCGCGGCGTCGGCCGCCAGCAGCAGTTGCAGCACCCGCACCCGGGCCGGCGTGGCGGTCGCGCCGCGCTGGTGCAGCAGGCGGGTGGCCTGGTCGTGGCGGGTAGGGGCGGTGGCCGCTTGCATGGGCCGATTGTAGGACGCGATGCGAAAAAATGCAACGGAGTTGCAAAAATGCGCTGATGGCGCGCAAACCAGGGACATGCGATTACGCGATAATCCCGCCATGAAAACGCCCCTGTTCCCGACTCTCTTCCTGTTGCTGCTGTCCGGCTGTGGGCGCGATGCGCCGCCTGAGGTGCCCGAGGATGTGCGTACGGTACGCGCCGAGCAGGTCGGCCTGCATGCTGCGCGCAGCGACACGCGCTACGCCGGCGAGGTCCGCGCGCGCTACGAGACCGCGCTGGCATTCCGGGTCGCCGGCCGGGTGCAGACCCGCGCGGTGGAGGTCGGCACGCAGGTCAGGGCCGGCCAGCTTATCGCCACGCTGGATCCGCAGGACTACGCGCTGGCGGCGAGTGCGGCGCGGGCGCAACTCGGCGCCGCCGAGGCCGAAGCCAGGCTGGCGCAGCAGGACTTGCAGCGTTACGCCGAACTGCGGGCGCAGAATTTCATTTCCCCGGCCGAACTCGACCGCCGCCGGACCGCTGCCGAGGCGGCGGCGGCGCGGGTGCGCCAGTTGCGCGCCGAGGCCGAGCGCCAGGGCAACCAGCAGGCCTACACGCGGCTGACCGCGCCGCACGCGGGGGTGGTGACGGCGATCTCCTTTGAATCCGGGCAAGTGGTGGAGGCGGGGCAGCCGGTGGCGCAACTGGCGCGCAGCGGCGAACGGGAAGTGCGCATCGACGTGCCGGAAAATGCGCTCGCGGCAGTGCGTGCGGCGCAGAACCTGAGCATCCGGCTGTGGTCGGCGCCGGGGACGGACTATGCCGGCCGCTTGCGCGAATTGTCGCCGATGGCCGATGCCGCGAGCCGGACGTACAGCGCGCGCGTGAGCTTCCTCAAGCCGGATGCGGGGGTGAAGCTCGGCATGACCGCCACGGTGGACGTCGGCAGCGAGGCCGCGCCGAGTCTGTCGGTGGCGCAGACCGCGCTGTTCAAAATCAACGGTCAGCCGCAGGTGTGGGTGGTCGATCGTCAAACCCGGAAAGTGGCGCCGCGCAGCGTGCAGCTGGGCGGCTTGAGCGGCGATCGCGCGGTGGTGACGGCGGGGCTGGCGGCCGGCGAATGGGTGGTGACCGCAGGCGTGCACAAGATCGCGCCGGGCCAGCGGGTGCGTCTGGCGCCTTCCAGGCCATGAGCGCCCCGCCCCGCTTCGAGCCGCGGCGCGGCAACCTGTCGCGCTGGGCGATCGAGCATCCGGCGCTGGTGCGCTTCTTCATCGTGCTGATCCTGCTGCTGGGCGTGCGTTCCTATATCCAGCTGGGGCAGGCCGAAGATCCGCCGTTCACTTTCAAGACCATGCTGATCCAGGCGCAATGGCCGGGTGCGACGGCGCAGGAAGTGTCCGAGCAACTGACCGAGCGCATCGAGAAAAAACTGCAGGAAATGCCCGAGCTGGATTTCGTGCAGAGCTATGCCAAGGCGGGCGAAACCGCGCTGTTTGTGAACCTCAAGGAGACCGTCCGCGGGCGCGATGTGGCGGAGGCCTGGTATCAGGCCCGCAAGAAAATCGGCGACCTCGGGCCGCAGTTGCCAGCCGGGGTGCAGGGGCCGTTTTTCAACGATGAATTCGGCGATACCTTCGGTTCGATCTATGCCTTCACCGGCGAGGGCTTCAGCCGCACCGAATTGCGCCGCGCCGCCGAAGACGCGCAGCGCGAAGTGCGCCGCCTGGCCAACGTCGGCAAGGTCGAACTGTTCGGCATCGTGGCGGAAAAAATCTATATCGAGGTTCCCACCGAGAAGCTCGCCACGCTGGGCCTCACCCCGCAGCAAATCATGCAGGCGGTGCAGGAGCAGAACAGCGTGGTCGCCGATGGCCGGGTGGAAAACGAGGTGCTGTCGATCCCGCTGCGCATATCGGGGGCGTATTCCGAGGTGGAGCGCCTGCGCGAAACCGTGATCCGGGTGGGCGCGCGCAGCCTGCGGCTGGGCGACATCGCCGAGGTGACGCGCCGCTATGAAGATCCGCCCGCCACCGAAATTCGCTCGCAGGGCGAATCGGCAGTATTGCTCGGGGTGTCGCTGGCCGACGGTGGGGATGTGGTGGCCATGGGGCGCGCCGTCGCCGCCGCCATGGAGACGCTGAAAAAGACGCTGCCGGTGGGCCTGGAAATCCGCCAGATTCACGACCAGCCCGGCATCGTCAGCCACGCGGTCAAGCTCTTCATGCAGAGTTTCCTCGAAGCCGTCGCCATCGTGCTGGTGGTGACCTTCCTGGCGCTGAAGTGGCGCGCCGGGCTGGTGGTGACGCTGTCCATTCCGGTGGTGCTGGCGATCACCTTCAGCGCGATGTGGCTGTTCAACATCGACCTGCACCGCATTTCCACCGGCGCGCTCATCATCGCGCTCGGCCTGCTGGTGGACGACGCCATCATCGCGGTGGAAATGATGGCGCACAAGCTCGAAGCCGGCTGGAATCGCTTCGAGGCCGCCACCTATGCCTTCCAGTCGACCGCGTTTCCCATGCTCACCGGCACCCTGCTCACCGCCACGGCATTTCTGCCGATCGCGCTGGCCAAATCGGTGGTCGGCGAGTACACCTTTGCGATTTTTGCGGTGACCACGATCGCGCTGCTGTCGTCCTGGCTGGTGGCGGTGGTGGTCACCCCCTATCTGGGGCATGCCCTGCTGAAGCCCAGCCAGCACGTGACCGATGAAAACGCCGCCTACCTGACGCCGTTTTACCGGCACTTCCGTGCCGCGGTGACCTGGTGCGTGACGCATCGCCGGACGGTGATTGCGCTGACGGTGGCCGCGCTGGCGGTGGGGCTGGCCGCGATGCAGCGGGTCGAAAAACAGTTCTTCCCGCAGTCCGACCGGCTGGAAATCCTGATCGAGCTATGGCTGCCGGAAGGCGCCTCGATCGATGCCGCGCGCGCCGAAGCGCTCAGGCTCGAAACCCTGTTGCGGCAGGACCGGGACGTGGCCCATGTCCTCAACTACATCGGCCAGGGGGCGCCGCGCTTCGTGCTGGCGCTGGATCAGCGCCTGAACAACCGCAACTTTGCGCAACTGGTGGTGATCGCGAAAGATGTGCCGGCGCGCGAACGCGAACTCGCCCGCATCCAGCGGCTGTTCGAGACCGATTTTCCCAATGTGCGCGGACGCGCGGTGCGCTTCGAGTACGGCCCGCCAGCCGGCTATCCGGTGCAATACCGCTTGAGCGGCCCCGATATTCCGCAATTGAAGATCGAAGCCGAGAAACTGCGCAAAATCGTCGCGGCGCAGCCGCAGGTGACGGCGGTGAACCTCGACTGGAACGAGCAGTCGCTGGCGGTCAAGGCGCAGCTCGATCAGGACAAGATCAAGGCGCTGGGGTTGAGTTCCGACCTGGTCGGCCGGCTGGTGGCGCTGCAGCTGTCGGGCATCACCGTCACCCAGTTCCGCGAAAACGACCTGCTGATCGACGTGGTGCTGCGCACGCCGCGCAACGAACACCGCGACGTCGATGCATTGAAGTCGCTTCCCGTCGGCCGCTTCAACGGCCAGAGCGTGACGCTGGGGCAGATCGCCCGCCTCGAGCCGGTGTTCGAGGACGGCGTGATCTGGCGGCGCGACCGTCTGCCGACGATCGCGGTGCGCGGCGACCCGGTGGGCAAGACCCAGCCTGCCACCATCATCGATGCCATCGCGCCGCAGGTGGCCGCATTCAAGGCCCGGCTGCCGGACGGCTTCCGGCTGGAGGTCGGCGGGCCGGTGGAAAGCAGCGCCAAGGCCAACGCCGCCATCGGCGCATCGTGGCCGCTGATCGTGATCACCACGCTGAGCCTGCTGATGCTGCAGCTCGGCAGCTTTCCGCGCGCGCTGCTGGTGGTGCTGACCGCGCCGCTCGGCATCATCGGGGTGGCGATCGCGCTGCTGCTGAGCGGCCAGGCGATGGGTTTCGTCGCGCTGCTGGGGATCATCTCGCTGGCCGGCATGATCATGCGCAATTCGGTGATTCTGGTCGACCAGATCCAGCAGGATATTGCGCGCGGCCTGTCGCAATGGGATGCGATCGTCGAGTCGACGGTACGGCGGATGCGCCCGATCAGCCTCACTGCCGCTGCCGCGGTGCTGGCGATGATTCCGCTGTCGCGTTCGATTTTCTGGGGGCCGATGGCGGTGTCGGTCATGGGCGGCCTGGTCGCGGCGACCTTTCTCACCCTGTTTTTCCTGCCGGCCTTGTATGCGGCGTGGTTTAGGGTTAAACCAAACCAATAGGATGCCCGTTGCAAGGAGGCCGCATGATGAAGACGATCGGACTTGGATTCGTGCTGCTGCTGGGCGGCTGTGGGGGACTGCAGTCGCCTGACCCGGCGTCGCCATATTACGCCTATGCGCCGGGCTGGACGGTGCAGTTGAACCGGCCGTTGACGATTCCGCCGGACGCCGCCACGGTGCGTCTGCAATACGGCCGCATCGTGGCGCGCAACAGCGTGCAGGAGTACGCCCCGTTCTGCGTGGTGGAATTGAACACGGTGCGCGCCGAAGCGCAGACGCTGCAGCCGGGACGCTTCGAGGTGTGGCGGGTGACGCGCAGCGTGAACCCGATCGCGGTGGCGCGATCCTCGCCTTACATACGGACCGGTTTGGTGATGGACGACGGCGATCCGACCTTCCTCTACTTCATCACCGAATTCCGCCTGCGCGATGCCGCCCAGCCGGATCTTCGCGGCATGACCTGCGCCTGGAACCAGATGGCGCCGGGCAACCGGGGGCTGATGCGCCATCTCACGCTGGGCGAGATCCAGTCGGCGCTGGGCGACTGGATGACCCTGATTCCCCCGAAGGAGAGGATATGAAGCCTGCCGGCGCCCGTATTCCGCCCAAAACCCAGGTCAGACTGTCCGACTGGGACGCCGGCGACACCGACATCATCGGCAAGCCCAAATCCGATGCGCGCGCCCGGCTGGACGAATACCGCGCACGGCTCGAAACCTTGCAGGAGCTGCTGTACGCCGAGGGCAAGAACAAGTTGCTGGTCGTATTGCAGGCGATGGACACCGCCGGCAAGGATTCCACCATCCGCCACGTATTCCAGGGTGTTGATCCTTTGGGGGTGCGGGTGGCCGGCTTCAAGGCGCCGACGCCGTACGAACTGGGGCGCGACTACCTGTGGCGGGTGCATCGCCATGTGCCGGGCACCGGTGAAATCGCCATCTTCAACCGCTCGCACTACGAGGACGTGCTGATCACCCGCGTCAACGGCTGGATCGGCGCGGCCGAGTGCAAGCGCCGTTATCGCCAGATCAACGATTTCGAACGCATGCTGGAGGAAACCGGCACCACCATCCTCAAGTTCTATCTGCATATTTCCAGGGACGAGCAGAAGAAACGCCTGGAAGAGCGCCGCGACAACCCGGAAAAGCAATGGAAATTCCATCCGGGCGATCTTGCCGTGCGTGCGCAGTGGGACGATTACATGGATGCCTACGAAGCTGCGATGTCGGCCACCAGCACCGCGCATGCGCCCTGGCACGTGATTCCCGCCAACAGCAAGCTGGCGCGCAACCTGATGATTTCACGCCTGCTGATCGAGTCGCTGGAAGGCCTGAAGATGCGCTATCCGGAGCCGGAGGAAGGGATTTCCGGCGCCATGATTGCCTGAAAATTCAATTGCCCGGCTGCCGAAGCGCGCGGTCAGTCTTTCTTGCGCGCGCGGGGGTGCGTCTGGTCGTAGACCTTGGCCAGGTGTTGCCAGTCGAGGTGGGTGTAGACCTGGGTGGTGCTGATGCTGGCGTGGCCGAGCATTTCCTGCACCGCGCGCAGGTCGCCGGACGACTGCAGCACGTGGGTGGCAAAGGCATGGCGCAGCATGTGCGGGTGAACGTGCTGGCCGAGCCCCGCCTGCAGCGCCCAGCGGTTGAGCCGCAACTGCACGCTGCGCGGGGTGAGGCGTGCGCCGCGCTGGCCGATGAACAGCGCGGCGCTAGGTTCGCGCCCGCGGGACATCAGCGGCTGCCGCTGCGGCAGCCAGGCGGCAATGGCGGCCAGCGCCTGCCGCCCCACCGGCACGATGCGGGTTTTGCGACCCTTGCCGGTGACCTGCGCTTCGCCCGATTGCAGGTTGACGTCGTCGAGATCGAGCCCGACCAGTTCGGCCAGGCGCAACCCGGACGAATAGAACAGCTCGAACATGGCGCGGTCGCGCGCGGCCATGGCATCTTCGCCAGCGCGGCCGTCGAGCAGTTGGGCACAGGTGTCGGGCGAGAGGATGTCCGGCAGCGTCTTGGCCGCCTTGGGCGGGCGCAGGCCGTTGCAGGGGTTGTTCGCGTAGCCGAGGCGGCGGCAGGCAAAGGTGTAGAACCCGCGCCAGCTCGACAGTTGGCGTGCCACGCTGGCGGCCGCCAGGCCCTGGCCGCGCAGTTTGACGATGGCGCCGCGGATGTCGGTGACGGTGAGTTCGGCCAGTGGCCTGCCGGCAGTCAGTTCGGAGAGATTGGCCAGATCGCGCTGGTAGGCCGCGACCGTATGCGGCGACAGCCGCCGCTCGGCGGCGAGGTGCTGCAGGTATTGCGCGACTGCGCTCACCGGCGCATTTACCCCTGCATCCGCGCCAGCGCGGCGCCAATCAACTGGCCCAGCCGTTCCAGATACAGCGTGCCCATGCCGGCGTAGAAGCGCTTGGCCTCTTCCGAGGCCAGCACCAGCAGCCCGGCGGGCGCCGCGGCAGGCGCGGGCCGCAGCGGAATGCAGGCGAAGGAGCGCAGGTGTGGCGACACTTCGCCGAACCAGTCCTCCGCGTCATTCACCGCCAGCGCGCCGCACACCGGCTGCGCCATCGCGGCCACGTTGTCGCGCACGGCCGGCGATACCGGGTCGGTCAGGCCGGGCATGCTGTCCGCCGCAAGGTTCCATGCGCGCAGGGCATGGTGCGGTACCGCGAAGCCTTCGCGCAGATGCAGTGCCAGCGCCGCGACGACGTCCTGCGGCGTGCGCGCAGCCAGCAGGGCCAGCGTCAGCGCATGCAGCTTCTCCGAAATGCCGTCGTTTTCCTCGCCGAACTGGATCAGCTCGGCCAGCTTGTTTTCCAGCATCCGCACCTTGTCGCGCATCGCGATCAGCTGGCGCTCGCTCATCGACACCGCGTGGGTGCCGTGCGGATGCGGGATGTGCAGGTCCGCCAGCAGGGTGGGGAAGTCGTTGAAGAAATTCGGGTGCCGGGTCAGATACTCGGCGATGGCCTGTTCGTCCAGGGCGGTGGATTGCATGTTCATTAGAGTTCGATCTCCCCTTCAAATACCGTTTCAGCCGGCCCGGTCATGGTGACCGGCTGGCCCTTGCCCGCCCACTCGACGACCAGATCGCCGCCGCGCGTGTGCACGCTGACCGGGCTTTGCAGCCAGTCCTGGCGGATGCCCGCAACCGCCGCCGCGCAGGCGCCGGTGCCGCAGGCCAGCGTCTCGCCGGCGCCGCGTTCAAACACGCGCAGGCGGATGTCGTGCGGGGTCAGCACCTGCATGAAGCCGGCGTTGACCCGTTGCGGAAAACGCGGATGTGATTCGATCGCGGCGCCGAGGATGTCCACCGGCGCGCTGTCGAGGTCGTTCACCCGCAGCACCGCGTGCGGGTTGCCCATCGACAGCACCGCGATGTCGAGCACGTGCTGGCCGACCTTGAGCGCATAGGTCGGCGCCTCGGCTTCGGCCGCGAACGGGATCTCGGCGGGCGCAAAGCGCGGCGCGCCCATGTCCACCGTGATCTGGCCGTTGTCGAGCAGGCGCGGCTCGATGACGCCGGATGATGTTTCCACCCGGATCGTGGTCTTGTCGGTGAGGCCCTTGTCGTGCACGAAGCGCACGAAACAGCGCGCGCCGTTGCCGCACTGCTCGACCTCGCCGCCATCGGCATTGAAGATGCGGTAGCGGAAGTCGACGTCGTCGCGGGTGGGCGCCTCGACCAGCAGGATCTGGTCGCAGCCGATACCGAAGTGGCGGTCGGCGATGCGGCGGCATTGCTCGGGCGTGAGCGCGACGCTCTGGCGGATGCCGTCGAACACGACGAAGTCGTTGCCGAGGCCGTGCATTTTCGTGAAACGCAGTCTTGTGCCCGTTTGGGTATTCATGTTGTAAATAACCTGACGTAATCCTTCAAGATGCAGCGGTCCATCACCACCGTCATGCCGCCGGCCTGCGCGTGCCGCGCGGCGGCCTCGGCAACGATGCCTTCCTGGATCCATATGATGGGCAAGTGTAGCGCCAGGCTTTGTTCGACGATAGCCGGCACGTGCCCGGCGGCGCGAAACACGTTGACCAGATCGACCGCAAACGGGATGTCGGCGAGGCTTGCGTAGGCCTTTTCGCCCAGCACCGCGTCGACCAGCGGGCGCACCGGAACGATGCGGTAGCCGTAGCGCTGCATCGCCTGCGCCACCCGGTAACTCGGGCGCGCGGGTTGCGGCGACAGGCCGACCACGGCGATGGTCTTGACGGTTTTCAGCAGGGCGCGCACGGCGTCGTCGCCGGGATTCACGAAATTCACAGCTGCTTCTCCATCAGGTGGTCGTCCATCACGAAGCCGCCGCCGATGTCGAACACGCGCGATTCGACGATTCGGAAGCCGTATTTCTGGTAGGCGGCAATCGCCTGCGTATTGCCGCGGTTGACCTGCAGCCACAGTCGTTCGGCCCGCTGCCGGCGCGCCCAGTCCTCGACCGTTTTTTCCAGCGCGGCGCCGATGCCGTGGTGCTGGTGGTCCGGGTGGACGTAAAGCTTGTCGAGCTTGCAGCCCGATTCATCGAGCATGGCGTGGGCAAAGCCGGCCAGCGTGTGGCCCCGCTTCGCCCCCCACCATGCCTGGCGGGGGGCGCCCAGCTGTTCGCGGATGCGCTGCGGCGCATAGCGGTCGGCCAGCATGGCGTCGATCTGCGCCTGCGAAATCAGGGACGGGTAGGTGGCCAGCCACACCACGCGCGCCAGCGCGCTGACGGCGTCGGCGTCCGCTGCGGTCAACCGCTCCAGGCTGGGCTGCGCATCATTCATAGAGACTGGCTTCACCCGCCGGGCGGGTCTTGAAACGGCGGTGCAGCCACAGGTACTGCGGCGGCATTTCGCGGACGCGCGCCTCGATGAAGGCGTTCATGCGCGCGACGTCGGCTTCCAGATCGCCGCTTGGATAGTTTTCCCAGGACGGGTAGAACCGCACCGCGTAACCGCGTCCCCACGGCAGCTGGCGCGTGACGACCGGGACGATCTGGGCATCGGTGAGCCTGGCCAGACGCGGCAGCGCCGACAGGGTGGCCGCGGGCACACCGAAGAAAGGCACGAACACGGCGTTCTGCCTGCCCTGATCCTGATCCGGCAGGTAGTAGAACGGCAGGCGGTCCTTCAGCGCCCTCAGCACGGGCTTGATGCCGTCCGACTTGGCGATCAGGGTCGGTGAGGAAAAACGCGAGCGCCCGTGCAGCATCATTTTGTCGGCTACCGGGTTTTTGGCCGTGGCATACATGGATGCAGCGGTGAAATCCAGCGTCAGCCGTGTCCCCCCCATGTCGAGTCCGACGAAATGTGGCGCCAGCCAGATCACCGGGCGCACACCGTCGCCCAGCGCGGCCTCGGGGTTGTCGATGCGGATCAGGCGGCGCAGCCGCGCTTCCGACCCCCACCACACCAGGCCGTGCTCCAGGGTTGCGCGGGCTGACGCCTGAAACGTCTGCCGCAGCAGGCGTCGACGCCTGCCGGAGGAGAGGTCGGGAAAGCACAGCGCCAGGTTGGTCTCGACGATGCGACGCCTTTTCCCGGGGAGCAGCGCCAGAAGCCAGCCCAAAGCATTGCCAAGGGCCGCCTGCAGCGGCAACGGCAGCCAGTGCAGCAACCACAGGAGTCCAATGCCGAGCCAGACGGGCCACAGCGACGGGCGCAGCAGGGTGTCGGAGCTCATGTTTCGGCTTGGCCGTCAGGGAGCGCGACGCCGCCCGGACGCTTGTGGCGGTTGTAGCTCCACATGTATTGCGCAGGAAAGCGTCGCACCACCTCTTCAACCCCCTGGTTGATGCGGAGGGCGGCGGCGGTCTTGTCCGCCGGCAGCGCAGGGTCCACGGGCGTCACATGCAGGCGATAGCCGCGTCCCCAGCTCAGGCGTTCGGCGGCGACAAAAAACGCCGCCGCGCCGGTCTTGCGCTGCAGGCTGGCAACCAGCGTCGGCGTGTAGGCCGGGCGGCCGAAGAAGGGCGCCCATACGCCGTCGCCGCCGGTCGCCACCTGGTCGGGCAGGATGCCGATGCCCTCGTGGCGCTTCAATGCCGCCAGCAGGGCGCGTACGCCCGACAGGTCGGCCGGCACCAGCGTCGCCTGCCCGCGCTGGCGCCCGGCCAGCATCAGCGCGTCCAGCACCGGCTTGCGCGGCGGCTTGTACATGGCGGTGAAGGGGTGCCGCGCGGCATAGTACTGGTTGATCATCTCGAAGCAGCCGATATGCGGCGCGATGACGATGATTCCTTTGCCGGCGGCGCGCGCGGCTTCGATGTGTTCCCAGCCGGAAGTGTCCTTGACCAGCTCCAGCACCTTGTCGTACGGGCGCAGCCACACCGCCAGCAGTTCGATAATGGCCTTGCCCGACTCGCTGATGGCGCGGCGAAGCAGGCGCCGGCAATCGCGGCCGGGCGTGCACAGGCCGCTGTCGAGCAGGTTGCCGCGCAGGCGTGCGGAATGGCGGCCGGGCGCCCAGTAGATCAGCCAGCCCAGGGCGACGCCGAGGCCGTGCAGCACGGGCAGCGGCAGGCGGGCCAGCAGCTTCAGGAGGAACATCACGCGGGATTGACGGCCGGGGATGCGGCGCGGCACAATGCCGGCCTGGATGTTTCACGAGACATCCTGACCAGAGCCGCCGCGTTAATCTTGACAACTTGCGGGCGGGATACAAATACAGCTAAAGCGTCGCCGCTCTGTTGGTCCCCCGAGCCGGTTGCGCAGTCGCTAACCGGGACTACAACAGGAGCTGTCATGCAAAAGGATTTCATTTTCACGTCTGAGTCGGTGTCCGAAGGGCACCCCGACAAGATGGCGGACCAAGTGTCGGATGCGGTGCTCGACGCGATTCTAACCCAGGACAAACATGCGCGCGTGGCGTGCGAGACGCTCTTGACCACCGGTCTGTGCGTCATCGCCGGCGAAATCACTACCTCGGCGGTTATCGATTTCAACCAGATCGCGCGCCAGACCATCAAGCGCATCGGCTACGACTCGTCCGAGATCGGCTTCGACTACAACACCTGCGCGGTGATGGTCACCGTCGGCAAGCAGTCGCCTGACATCGCGCAGGGCGTGAACGAGGGCGAGGGCATGTTCCTCGACCAGGGCGCCGGCGACCAGGGCCTGATGTTCGGTTACGCCTGCAACGAAACCGCGGTGCTGATGCCGATGCCGATCCATCTCGCGCATCGCTTGACCGAGCGCCAGTCCGAATTGCGCAAGGACGGCCGCCTGCCGTGGCTGCGCCCGGACGCCAAGTCGCAGGTATCGATCCGCTATGTCGACGGCAAGCCGCATTCGATCGATACCGTGGTGCTGTCGACCCAGCATCATCCCGAGGTCTCGCACGCCATGCTGACCGAAGCGGTGATCGAGGAAATCATCAAGCCGGTGGTGCCCAAGGGCATGCTCACCGCCGACACGCGCTACCTGGTCAACCCCACCGGACGCTTCGTGGTGGGCGGCCCGATGGGCGACGCCGGCCTCACCGGCCGCAAGATCATCGTCGACACCTACGGCGGCGCGGCCCCGCACGGCGGCGGCGCCTTCTCCGGCAAGGACCCGTCCAAGGTCGACCGTTCGGCGTCCTATGCCGGACGCTACGTGGCGAAGAATATCGTCGCAGCCGGGCTGGCGGACAAGTGCGTGGTGCAGGTCTCCTACGCCATCGGAGTGGCCAAGCCGACCTCGCTGATGGTCGACACCTTCGGCACGAACAAGGTCCCCGAAGCGAAGATCGTCGAACTGATCCAGAGCCATTTCGATCTGCGTCCCAAGGGCATCATCCAGATGCTCGACCTGCTGCGGCCGATCTACACCAACACCGCGAGCTACGGCCACTTCGGCCGCGACGAGCCCGACTTCACCTGGGAAGTGACGGACAAGGCGGCCGAACTGAAAGCCGCCGCCGGGCTGTAACACCATGCCGATGCAGGCGCTGCTGTTCGGGCTCGGGCTGGCGGCGCTGATCGCCGGCGCCGAGGCCATGGTGCGCGAGGCCTCGCGGCTGGCAGCATCGTGGGGCATTTCGCCGCTGGTGGTCGGCCTCACCGTGGTGGCCTTCGGCACCAGCGCGCCGGAAATGGCGGTGTCGGTCGGCGCCGTCCTGTCCGGCTCGGCCGATCTGGCGATCGGCAACGTGGTCGGCAGCAATATCGCCAATACCCTGCTGATCCTGGGAATTTCCGCGCTGGTGGCGCCGCTCCTGGTGGCCGAGCAGATCATCCGGCAGGAGATCCCTATCTGGCGCTCGCGGCGCAGCAGTACGACAGCCTGCCGGCCTATTCCGGCGTCATGTTGAGCTATGCGATGCCGCTCACCGTGGTCACGCTGGCGGTCAGTTTCCTGCGGCGACGGCCAGCCGGCTAGGCTATAATCTCGTTTCCGAGGAGCGCTGCGAGGCAGATTCGTCTGTCCCCAGGCTCGGAAAGGCAACAACCGCGCTCCCCCTATTTCTTAACCCTGCCGGGTTTGGGACGTTGGGTGAGCGACACCGTCGCCAGCCCGGGTTTAGCTAAACCCCCGCCCTCCCGGCCACATGCAATGGAGCTTTACATGAACGCTGTGGCTGACAAGCAATTCACCGATTTCGTGGTCGCCGATATGTCGCTTGCCGACTGGGGCCGTAAGGAAATCCGCATCGCCGAAACCGAAATGCCGGGCCTGATGGCCATCCGCGAGGAATTCGCGGCCGCGCAGCCCTTGAAGGGCGCGCGCATCACCGGCTCGCTGCACATGACCATCCAGACCGCGGTGCTGATCGAGACGCTGACCGCGCTCGGCGCCGTGGTGCGCTGGGCCTCGTGCAACATCTTCTCGACTCAGGACCACGCCGCCGCCGCGATTGCCGCCGACGGCATCCCGGTGTTCGCGGTCAAGGGCGAATCGCTGAAAGACTACTGGGACTACACCCACCGCATCTTCGAATGGACCGATGGCGGCTTCAGCAACATGATTCTCGACGACGGCGGCGACGCCACCCTGCTGCTGCACCTGGGCGCGCGCGCCGAAAAGGATATTTCGGTGGTGGCCAAGCCCACTAGCGAGGAAGAAGAAGTGCTCTACGCCGCGATCAAGGCCAAGCTGGCGGTGGATCCGACCTGGTATTCGGTGCGCCTGGCCGCCGTCAAGGGCGTCACCGAGGAAACCACCACCGGCGTGCACCGCCTGTACCAGATGCACGCGCGCGGCGAGCTCAAGTTTCCGGCGATCAACGTCAACGACTCGGTCACCAAGTCCAAGTTCGACAACCTCTACGGCTGCCGCGAATCGCTGGTCGACGGCATCAAGCGCGCCACCGACGTGATGATCGCCGGCAAGGTCGCCCTGATCGCCGGTTATGG
>JAJPEP010000058.1 GCA_021166845.1 Thiobacillus sp. | reverse complement strand
TCGGGTGCAAAGGTCGAAACGGGCCCCGACTGGATCGAGGTCGAATCCGACGGCAGGCTGAAGTCGGTCGACGTGCGCACCGCGCCGCACCCGGCGTTTCCCACCGACATGCAGGCGCAGTTCATGGCGATGAACTGCATTGCCGAAGGCGCCGCCAGCGTCACCGAAACCATTTTCGAAAACCGCTTCATGCACGTGCAGGAACTGCGCCGTCTGGGCGCCAACATCGAGGTATCCGGCCACACCGCGCTGGTGCGCGGCGTGCCGCGGCTGGACGGCGCCATCGTCATGGCCACCGACCTGCGCGCCTCCGCCTGCCTGGTGCTGGCGGGGCTGGTCGCCGCGGGCGAGACCGTCATCGAGCGCATCTACCACCTCGACCGCGGCTACGAACGCATTGAGGAAAAGCTCACCCAGCTCGGCGCGCGCATCCGGCGCGTGCACTGAAGCCATGCAGGCCATTGCGAGCAACGCGAAGCAATCCGGAAAGGCGACGGGATCGAAGCACCCTGGATCGCCACGCGCACCTGTGGGCGCGGTCGCGTTTAATGGATCATCCGGGATGAATCGTTGCAATCTCCAACACAATCCAACATGACCTACACCGGAATCACCCTCGCCCTGTCCAAGGGCCGCATCTTCGAAGAAACCCTGCCGCTGCTGGCGGCGGCCGGCATTACGCCGTCCGAGAACCCCGAGTCCTCGCGCAAGCTCATCATCGGCACCAACCGCGCCGACGTGCGGCTCATTATCGTGCGCGCCAGCGATGTCCCCACCTACGTCCAATACGGCGCCGCCGATCTCGGCATCGCCGGCAAGGACGTGCTCAACGAACACGGCGGCAACGGCCTCTATCAACCGCTCGACCTGCGGATCGCGCGCTGCAGCATGATGGTCGCCGTGCGCGAAGGCTACGACTACGCCGGCAACGTGAAGCAGGGCGCACGCATCCGCGTCGCCACCAAATACGTCAATGCGGCGCGCGACCACTTCGCGTCCAAGGGCGTGCACATCGACCTCATCAAGCTCTACGGCTCGATGGAACTCGCCCCTCTGGTCGGGCTGTCCGACGTTATCGTCGACCTCGTTTCCACCGGCGGCACCCTCAAGGCCAACGGCCTCGTCGCAGTTGAGCACATCAGCGACATCAGCTCGCGTCTGGTGGTCAACCAGGCTGCGCTCAAGCTCAAGCGCGGATTGATCCAGCCCGTGATCGATGGCTTCTCGTCGGCGGTCGGCGCGCGCGGCGCTGCGTAACGGCCTTCGTATAATTGTGGCTATAATGGCCAAATGAAAACCGCCTCAATATCCACGACCAAAAATCAGTTGAGTGCGCTGATTGAACAAGTGCGCCACGGCGAGACCATCCTCATCACCGACCACGATCGGCCGGTCGCCCGGCTCATCCCGGTCGGGAGTGAAAATGGCCAATCGGACGAGCTTGCGCTTCTGGAACGCAAAGGCATCCTGCGGCGAGGCCATGGAACGGCCTGTCGTTTGGCACCGCCCTCCGTGCCACAGCAGCATGCCAGCGCACTTCAGGCTTTGCTGGAAGAACGCGAGCCGGGGCGGTGAAATTCTGGGATAGCTCTGCAATCTTGCCGTTGCTGGTTGAAGAAGCGAGCACGCCCTCAGCACTCGGCTATTACCAAAACAACCCGGAAATCGTTGCATGGTGGGGAACCCCGGTCGAGTGCGCTTTCGCCCTGGCCAGGCTCGAACGTGAAGCCAAGCTGGATCCAACAGAAATCACGCGGGCGCTGGGTCAATTGGCAGCGCTGCAGGCAGCCTGGCATGAAGTGCAACCCCTGGACAGCGTGCATCAAGTCGCTCAACGCCTGCTGCGGCTTCACCCTTTGCGCGCCGCCGATTCACTGCAATTGGCAGCAGCGCTGCTTGTCTGCGAGCACAGGCCGAAAGGTTGGCAATTCGTATGCCTGGATACGCGCTTGGGTCTGGCGGCCGAGCGCGAAGGCTTTATGGTCATCCGGAATTTTGCGGATTGAACGAGGGGAAGGTGGCATGAGATTCCCCGCAGCGTTCAATCTCCCCTCGTGGTCGCCAGTCGTCCTCGTCTGGCCCTTCCTGCTGTTGCCGTTCGGTCGAGTTGCCCATGTTCATCATGGCCATCCTCGCAGCATGACTTCAAGTCCGACAGGCTGCTAGATATTCATGAATGTTGTCGCTGTTATCGTTAGTTATCAACCTCGGTTAGAGGGCCTTGGCGCATTATTGGATGCGCTGGTCCCTCAGGTTAATTCTGTGGTTGTGGTGGATAACGGCTCAGAAGATTATTTTGGCGACTGGCTAGAAAAATATCATGCACACAGCATTCATGGCATTTTTTTGGGTTCTAACACTGGGGTGGCGGCCGCTCAAAATGCGGGGATCGATTGGGCACGGCGTCAGGGAACTGACAGCGTTGTGCTGTTCGATCAGGACAGCCTGCCTGCGCCCGACATGGTTCGCTGTCTGGTCGAGGCTGTCCAGGTAAAACAGGCAGAAGGCTGTAAGGTGGCTGCTGTGGGGCCCCGATACCTGGATGAGCGGCAAGACAATCCACCGCCTTTCATCCGGGTGCAAGGCCTCAAGTTATTGCGGCAGGTTTGCGATAAGTCCAATTCCATTGTGGATGTGGATTACCTGATTTCGTCAGGTTGCCTGATACCGATGTCAACCCTCGATGCAGTAGGCGTGATGCGTGAGTGGCTGTTTATCGACTATGTGGACATCGAGTGGGGCTTGCGCGCACGCCATCACGGTTTTCAAGGTTATGGGGTTTGTTCTGCTCATATGCAGCACAGTCTTGGGGATCACCCTATCGAGTTCTTTGGCAAAAATATTCCTTTGCATAGCCCGCTCCGGCACTACTACCATTTTCGTAACGCGGTGTTCTTATACAAAGAGCCGTGGGTGCCATTGAACTGGAAGTTGGTGGATGGCTGGCGCTTGTGCCTTAAGTACGTTTTTTATTCGCTATTTGCAAAGCCGCGCATGGCACACTTGCGCATGATGACGTTGGGTGTGTGGCATGGCCTAATGCGTAAGACCGGAAATTTAAGTGTGCCGCATCTTGAGTGAATGTGTCGATGTTTCAGGCTTGGCCGGAGTACTGAAAAATGAAAACCCTTGCCATTATTTCTATCCGGGCTTTTTCCGGGATCGACTTGCCTGAATCCAGTCAATTGCATCACCGAACATTTTGGAAGGATATGGGTGATGCGGTTGGCTATTATGTTGGACTCAAGCTGGGCAAAGCTCGCCGGTGTTCGGTAATTCATCTTGCGTACACTCAGAACGCATGCGGGCAATTCCTTGATGCCCTCTGTTGACACGCTACCATCCATTACGATTTCGATCGTTAGCCACGGGCAAGGCAAACTTGTCGGCGGGATTCTGGCTGACCTCGCTCGCTTTGGCAATTTGATGCATGTCGAGGTCATCCTGACCAAGAATCTCCCGGAGCTGTTTCCATTCTCCATTGAGGACTTTCCATATCCTGTAAAGGTCATAGAGAATGCCGTGCCAGCAGGATTCGGCGCCAATCACAACGCCGCCTTTCAACACGCGGCGGGGGAGTGGTTTGGTGTCCTGAACCCGGATATCCGCATGCCGGCGAACCCATTCCCTATTTTGTTGAATGCGCTTTCTCGGCGGCAGGCAGCCGTGATTGCGCCTGCGGTGCTTTCGTCGACAGGCCGGGTGGAGGACAGCATCCGGCGGTTTCCGACACCGTTTTCTCTGGTTAGGAAAATGCTGGGCCGAGGAGATGGTCGATATTCATTTGCGATCGGCGATGAGACCTTCGCGGCGGACTGGGTGGGCGGTATGTTCATGCTGTTCCGCGCAGAGGATTTCCAGCGCGTGGGTGGTTTCGACGAGGGTTTTTTTCTGTATTACGAAGATGTCGATATCTGCATACGCCTATGGAAGGCTGGCCGGGGGGTGTTGGCCTGTCCCAAGGCGCAGGCGATTCATGATGCACGCCGCGCAAGCCGGCGCAATCCGCGTCACATGCGCTGGCATGCTGCCAGTATGGCCCGCTATCTGGTGAAGCATTGGTTGCGCTTGCCGAAAACGGGTACTTGGCAATGATGGGTTCCAGCCATTCAAGCGTGTTGGTCACAGGCGCCACTGGTTTTGTCGGCCGCGCACTGTGTCGACAAATGATGGCGGCTGGCCATGCGCTTATCCCAGCTGTGCGGAGTAAAGCGGGTTTTCCGAATGAGGTTGTGGTCGGAAATATCGAATCCTCGACGGATTGGCGTCTGCTGCTTGCAGGTTGCGACGCGGTGGTGCATCTGGCAGCTCGTGCCCATGTGATGGCTGAAACAGCCCAGAATCCGTTGGCGTTGTATCGGGCCGTCAATACCGATGCCACCCTCAATCTTGCCCGCCAGGCGGCCGAAGCCGGGGTGAAGCGCTTCGTCTTTATCAGCACGGTCAAGGTCAACGGCGAAGGGCGCGATGCGCCTTATCGTGAAGCCGACGTGCCGGCGCCTGCGGATGCATATGCGATTTCAAAATGGGAGGCCGAGCAGGGCTTGCGGCGAATCGCCCGGGAAACCGGACTGGAAGTTGTCATCCTGCGCCCGCCACTGGTGTACGGTCCTGGTGTGAAGGCGAATTTCCTGCGGTTGATGCAGCTGATTCAAAAGGGCTGGCCGTTGCCGCTGGGGGCGATTCGCAATCGCCGCAGCCTGTTGTATCTGGGTAATTTAGTCGATGCGATCCGGCTGTGCGTCGAGCACCCGGCCGCCGCGGGGCAGGCTTTTCTGTTGGACGATGGCGAGGCGGTTTCGACACCAGAGCTGATTCGCGCAGTGGCGCATGCCATGGGCCGGACAGCGCGCCTGCCGGCGGTTCCAGTGAGGGTGATCGAATTTGCCGGCGTACTTTTCGGAAAACGCGCCGCCGTAGCTCGTCTGACGGGTTCGTTGTGGGTGGACAGTTCGCTCATACGCTCGCGCCTGGGCTGGTCACCGCCGTATACGCGGCGGCAGGGGCTCGACGCGACGGTCGCGGCCTTTGAGGGAGCTTAGAGGCCTGGCGGGTTGGGGTAACGGTTTTTTTTGGCCCGCACCGGTTGTCATGCTAGACTAAGCTTAGTCAAGTTCGGGGCGCGCCATGCAAACCATCAACATCCATGAAGCGAAAACCCATCTCTCGCGCCTGCTGGAACAGGTGGCGGTGGGCGAGGAAATCGTGATCGCAAAAGCGGGTAAGCCGATCGCCCGTTTGGTTCCGCTTGAGGCTCCGCCGAAAAAGCGTCAGCTTGGCCTGCTCAAGGGCAAGCTCAATGTCCCGGATGATTTTGACGCGCCGTTGACGGGCGACGAATTGACCCTGTTCGAAGGCCGCTAAATGGTTCTTCTGCTCGATACCCATATTCTGCTGTGGGCGTTGGATGCGCCTGAGCGTTTGCCACCAGATGTTGCTGCGCAGATTGAATCCCCCGAAGCCACGGTCTATTTCAGCGCCGCCAGTATTTGGGAGATTGCGATCAAGATGGCCCTGGGAAAAATCGATTTCCATTTTTCGCCAGAGGACATCGCGCAAGCGGCCAAGGAAACCGGCTTTGTCGAATTACCGGTCAGTGCGGCGCATGGCGCAAAGGTCGCCCATTTACCGCCGCATCACCGTGATCCGTTTGATCGCCTGTTGATTGCGCAAGCCCTGCTAATGCCTGCACAGTTGCTCACCGCAGATTCGGCACTCCCGCCCTACTCGGAACTGGTGCGGCTGATTTGAGCCATGGCGTACGCAAAGTGCTCTGATATGCAAGCGCGCTCATGGAATGCCCGCATGTTGTCCCGCTTGCGCGGGAAATGCTTAATCCGCTGGATTCCGGCCTGCGCCGGAAGGACGGGCTGATGGGGATGACGTCTGTTGAATGGATGGCGCCGCTCGCTGCTTTTGTGGCGTGCTGGCTGTCGCTGACTGGGCTGCTACAGCGCGGCAAAAGCCTGCCGATGGACCACCCCAATGAACGTTCGCTGCATGTAACGCCGACACCGCGCATCGGCGGGCTGGGCATCATGGCCGGGGTGGGCGTCGCCAGCCTGTGGCTGGCTGACGCGGTTCTGCTGCCAGCGATGCTGGCAGCGTTTGCCCTGGCTGCGCTGTCGCTGCTGGACGATGTGCGGAGCCTATCGACGGCGGCGCGCCTGCTGGCGCATTTTGTTGCGGCCGTGGCATGCCTGTTGGCGCTGGGCTTGACCGGCTGGGCGCTGGTCGGGGCGACCCTGGCCGTGGTCTGGATGGCCAACCTGTACAACTTCATGGACGGCACGGACGGGTTGGCGGGCGGCATGGCCGCAATCGGCTTCGGCGCGCTGGCGCTGGCGGCAATGCTGGGCGATGCGCCGGGGCTGGCCGCGTTTTGCGCGGCGATTGCGGCGTCAGCCCTGGCGTTCCTGCGCTTCAATTTCCCGCCCGCGCGGGTGTTCATGGGCGATGCGGGGTCGATTCCGCTTGGGTTCCTGGCGGCGTCATTGGGCATTGCGGGCGCGATGCAGCACGTGTGGCCGTTGCTGTTCCCCCTGCTGGTGTTCTTGCCGTTCATCGTCGATGCCAGCGTGACGCTCATCCGTCGCGCGCTGCGCGGAGAAAGAGTCTGGCGGGCGCACCGTTCGCATTATTATCAGCGGGTTGTGCTGCTCGGCGCGTCGCATCGCCAGCTTGCCCTGGCGGCCTATGCGCTGATGCTGGCCGCCGCCGCGCTGGCCTTCGCGCTGCTGCGTAATATCCAATACACCGCATGGTTGCTTATACTGTCGGCCGCTATATATCTCCTGATCTTTCTGGCCATCGATTGGCGCTGGCACCGTATTCCAAATGAACCTTAGTTCCCGCACCGTCGGCATCATCCTGCACGACATTCTGGCTGCGCTCTTCGCCTGGCTGGGGGCGTACTGGCTGCGCTTCAATCTGGATGTGCCCGCCGAGTTCCAGGCGGCGGCGCTGACCACGCTGGTTTGGGTGGTGCCGCTGCAGGCTGCGGCATTCTGGCGCTTCGGCTTGTATCGCGGTATCTGGCGTTTTGCCAGCCTGCCGGACCTCAAGCGCATTGTGCTGGCCATCGGCCTGGCGGCACTGCTGATTCCGCTGGTGTTGATCCTGTTCGGTGTCAGTGCGGTCGTGCCGCGTTCGGTGCTGATTCTCGACCCGCTGCTGCTGGTGATCCTGATGGGTGGCAGTCGCATGGCCTATCGGGCCTGGAAAGAGCATCGCCTGGCCAGTGTCCTGCACCCGGACAGCAAGCCGGTGCTGGTGGCTGGCGCCGGATCGGCGGCGGACTTCTTGCTGCGCGAACTGGCACGCAATCCGTCCGGGTTTCATGTGGTGGGTCTGCTGGACGACAGCCGTGACAAGCAGGGGCGGCTGGTGCAGGGCATTCCGGTGTTGGGAACGCTGGACGATGTCGCGGCCTACGCACAAAGCATGGGCGTCGATGATGTGGTGCTGGCGCTGCCATCGACCGCGCATGAGGTGCGCAAGCGCATTACCCAGATATGCGCCGAAGCCGGGCTGAATGTACTGACCGTGCCCTCGCTTGAAGATCTGGTGGCAGGTCGGGTATCGGTGTCCAGCTTGCGCCCCATCGAACTTGACGACTTGCTGGGGCGCGACCCGGTGGAACTGGACGACAGCGGCCTGCACCAGTTATTGACCGGCCAGGTGGTGATGGTGACTGGCGCAGGCGGTTCGATCGGCTCGGAACTGTGTCGCCAGATTGCGCGTTTCGACCCTGCGAGACTTGTATTGTTCGAGCAGTCGGAGCTGGCGCTGTATGCGATGGAGGAGGAGTTGTCGGCCCGTTTCCATGGCTTGCAGATTGCACCGGTGATCGGCGATGTGAAGGACGCAGTCTGGGTGAATCAGGTGATGGCCGAGCATCGACCTGCCGTGGTGTTCCACTCGGCGGCTTACAAGCACGTACCCTTGATGGAGGGCTGCAACGCCTGGGAGGCGGTGCGCAACAACGTGCTGGGCACCCAGGTTGTCGCGGCAGCGGCGCAGGCGCATGGGGTGGGCAAGTTCGTGATGATCTCCACCGACAAGGCGGTCAACCCGACCAACGTCATGGGCGCGACCAAGCGGCTCGCCGAGATGACCTGCCAGGCGATGCAGAAACCGAGCGGCACGCGCTTCGTGTCGGTGCGCTTCGGCAACGTGCTCGGCTCGTCCGGCAGCGTGATCCCCAAGTTCCAGAAACAGATCGAAGCGGGCGGGCCGGTGACGGTGACGCATCCCGAGATCACGCGCTTTTTCATGTCGATTTCCGAAGCCGCGCAGCTGGTGCTGCAGGCGGGCCTGATGGGCGAGGGCGGCGAGATTTTCGTGCTCGACATGGGCGAGCCGGTGAAAATCGCCGAGCTGGCCAGACTCATGATTCGCCTGTCCGGCGCGGACGAAGACCGTATCCGCATCGAATATACCGGCCTGCGACCCGGCGAAAAGTTGTACGAGGAACTCCTCGCCGACGACGAGTCGACGCTGCCGACGCCGCATCCGAAGTTGCGGGTGGCGAAGGCGCGGGCAGCCGATGCCGGCTGGTATGCCGAGTGTCTGACCTGGCTGGCGCACCCCGACACCTACGATGAAGCGGCGGTCAAGCGCCAGCTGCAAACGTGGGTGCCGGAATACCGGGCGGAGCCGAAAACGCCGTGAAAACGCCAATCAATTCTCAATTTAAATTTTGAGCCAGCGCGAAATCCTGGTCCGCTCCAACATGGACTGCTCACCGGGTGGCATGGAGCTACTCACGCCTGGCAGCAGTCTGAGATGGGGGCGCTGCCGCTTCGATCTCAACCCGGTTGAGGGCGGCCGCGCGGATTTTGCCGTGGTGATGGGCAATGCGCAGCCGCGTGACCGCTTCGTCTGCGCGCCGGAGAACACCCTGTTCATTGCCGGCGAGCCGCTGGAAAAAAAGCTTTATCCGCAAGTTTTCTACCGGCAGTTTGGCCATGTGGTCGATAGCCACACAGCGTCTTGCCACCCACATCTGCATGTCAGCGCACTTGGACTGAACTGGCATGTCGGTCTGGACCACGGCAGCAACCGCTACCGGTACGGTTTTGATTATTTGACTGCGCTGGCCTGCCCGGACAAGCAGAACCGCATCGCCGTGGTGTGTTCGAACGCCAGCAAGACCGAAGGCCAGCGTCAGCGGCTGGTGCTGCTCGAAAGCCTGAAACAGCGTTTGGGCGACCGGCTGGTGCATTTCGGGCGCGGTTTCGAGCCCATCGACGACAAGATGGACGCGATCCTGCCTTACCGCTTTCATCTGGTGCTGGAAAACTGCGTGCAGCCCAACTACTGGACTGAAAAACTCGCCGATGCGTACCTGGGTTGGGCGTATCCGGTTTATCTTGGCTGCCCGAACGCGGACGCTTACCTGCCGACGGAAGCGCTGCTGTCCATCAATAATCTTGACGCAGACACGGCAGCGACGAGGATTGCCGAACTGCTCGACCAGCCGCTCGATTCCCGGCGCGAGGCCGCGCTGGCGGAAGCCCGCTGGCGCGTGCTGAACGTCTACAACCCCTTCGCCTGGGCGGCGCACTGGGCCGAACGTCTGTACCAACCCGGTTTGCCGGAAAGGCAGCTGACGTTGCGTTCGCACAAGGCTTTCCGCGGTTTTCCGCGTGGGCATTGGTTCAGGTTGCGCCAGGCACTTGCCTGAAGCCTCACACGTTGCAACGCTCAATCGCCTGACCAGCGGTGGCGGGCGCGCACGTAGAGTTTTTCCAGGCCGTAGCGCAAGCCCGGTAGCCATTGCCGATGCAGGCGGCGGCGGCTCTGGATGTGGACGGGAGTCGAGGGCAGGGCGCGGTTGGCGGCGTGTCGTTCATTGACCAACCGCGCCACGGTGGCAATCGGCCCGTATTCCTCCAGCACCCGCCGGCGGCTTTCCAGAATCGCGGGCAGGTTCTTTTCCCATAATTTGTCGCGGATGGCGCGCTCGATGGTCTCGGCGGCGGCCTCGACATCGGCGATATCGATGCGGGTGAAACTCTCTGGCGGGAAATAGTCTTCGGCATTCGGGCAGCCGTAGTAAATCGGCATACAGGCGCCGATGAAGGGGTCGGCGAGCTTTTCCGTCCAGTGGTGCGGGCCCAGGTGGTTCTCGATTGCCAGGTGGTAGCGGTATGGGTCGAGGGCGTCGGCCTTGTCGACCAGCGGGCGCACGCCGTGGCCGTAGATTTCCATGAACGGCAGTCTGGCCTTGAGCGACTGGGTGAAGTCGTAGCGCGCGCGGTGCAGGGTATGCCCCTGCCGTTTACTTGAACAGACCGTCGATAGATCTGCGGTCTTGGCCAAGGGTACGTGCGCCAGCAGGCTGTCGTAGTCGCCACGCGGCGAGCTGCTGGCGTAAAACCAGATGAGGGCGGGCTGCTGAAAAATCAGGCCCTGGTGTTTGCCCGTCGCCCACGCTTCCTGCGTGGTCAGCAGCCAGTTGAACTGGCGCAGGTAGGTTCTGCCATAGGTTTTAATCGAAGACGGCTCAACGGTGATCAAGAGGGTGTTTTCCGGCGGGCAGGCCAGCTCCTCCACCCACAGCGGGTGGCGCTCGCCGGCTACCGAGGGCAGATCGTCGTAGACCACCAGCCAGTCGTAGTCGCGGCAGTCACGGTCGAAAATGAAGTCGCAATTGCCCCAGCGCGGCTGCCTGCCGGGAAAGCATCTCAACCAGCCCTCACCGTCGTGGCCGGGCTTGTACTTGCCAAGAAACTTGATGCGCAAGCGAGCAGGTGAGACTTGTTGATCGGTCATGGGTACTCAGAATCCGCGCGCTTGTTTGATACGTCCGCGCAGCCAGTCGCGCGGCTCCGCCAGCCGGTAGCCCAGCCAGCGCAGCGTGCCCAACAGCCGGAAGCTCAGCGCACCCTGTCGTGCGTCGGGTACGCGGGTGGTGTGCACCTTCTCGTGCAGGCGTTGGGTAATGTCGGAAAAACCGCCCTGCTGATTGATCAGTGCAGGCGACACCGCCAGCACATCGAAATAGCGCGCCAGATTGCGGTAGTACCAGCGGTCGATGGCGCGGTGGCGGCTGATCCAGTGCCAAATATTGGCAGCCTCGGGCAGGCGTGCGAGCAGTTTGTCGTACGTGCGGTCGCGTAATAGGTAGGCGTGCGCGGTGTTGCAACCGCTGACGGCGCACAGGCTGTGCCTCGCAGGCAGCTCGGCGAGCGTCCGAAAGGGTGAAACCGGGTCGGTAAACCCCAGATAGCACACGTCCCAATCGTTGGCGTGCAAGGCAGCGGGCAGCGCCGCCAGCACCTCGGCCAGTGTCGGTTCAAGTTCGATATCGTCTTCCAGAATCAGCACCGTGCGCCAGTTGTGCGACTTCGCGTGGGCGATCGCCGCGCGGTGCGATAGCGTGACCCCGGCGCGCCCGGCCCAGGTCTTGTCGCGCTTGCGGCCGCGAAACCAGGGCGGCGCGCCGTATCCCGACAGCGCCGTGCCCAGCGTAGCGGGGAGGCGATGCAATTTGTCGGCGGGAATGAAACCGGCAGTCCTGGTTTGCACGTCCTGCCAGCGGTCGGGACGGCTGTCCAGGTTGACCGCCAGCACGCCGTCGATCATGTCCCAGAAGGCGTCGCGTTGCGGCTGCGGCATTACAGCTTCCAGTAGTTGGCGATCCACGGCGCGGGGAGCGTGCGGTGGTGGAGTTTGCGCCCGCGATACCCCTGTATCGCCTCGTCCGGGTCTGGGCGACCGTGGAACACCAGAATCCGGCAGCCCTCGGGCAGTTGCGGCACCCGGAACAGGTTGAGCGGAAAGGCCGGGCGGCAGTTCCACTTGTAGCTCTTGACCCACTCTTCCGGCCACCACTGCGGGTTGCCCAGCGCATACGTCAAAAAAGCCTGCTCGGTGTTGAATTGGGCGCGATCTTCAGCGCGGTGCATTTCGCGCAGAAAGGTTTCGTAGGCGTAATTCGACTGGCCGGCCTCGAAACGGAAAACGGAGGAATTTCCCACTGCCGGACGCCGCCCCAGCACCGCTTTCCGCCAATTCACCCAGTTGTGAATGATGCAGAACTCGCCCGGCTTGTAGTCGAAGAAACAATCCATCGGGCCCGTGATGGCGACGTCGAGATCGAGAAACAGCGTGGGCCCCTGCAAGCCGCCAAAGCCGTCTTGCAGAATCGCCAGTTTGACCAGAATGTCCGGCCAGCCGCGCTTGACGCCGGGGTTGGCAGGAAACGGGATGGTTTCCACGCCCGCATCCAGCCCGCTTGCATCGTCCGTGCAGCAGAAAAAGCGGAATGGCCGGTTCAGGTTGCGGCCGACGGCGCGATAAAGCATGTTGACGTAATGCGGCCCGTAGCGGGCGCCCCATTTCAGGCAAAGAATGTTTACGTATGGCATGGGTCGGGACGTGGACTTTCCGGAAGGTCTAAAGGGTGGGCGGAGCGAGTCGACCCTGCATTGGGCAAGACACGCGGAACTTCCCGAGCCGCCTGGAAAGCCTGCGGTCTGGAATCAACGTGCCGAACCGGACGTATTTTATCAACACATTGCTGCAGGTCTTCCAGCGCCCGCCCCCAGGTGGAACTCGAAAGGCATTTCAAGCGTGGCGTGCTGCCCGACTGGCCGTCTCGCGCGGGGTGCAACATTCATTCAGGGTGCAACACGCCAATGCCACAACGAGAACCCAGACCCCTCTGAAATGCGTGGAATTCAGGATGGAATACTCCAGTGTGCCCGCCACCAAAGCGGCCATGAACATCGCCAAGGCCAACCGCGCCGCGGATTGATTTTGACGATATAGCCGGACAACCAGCAGCACAGCCGACAACAGGCCACCCGCCAGTGCCACCAGGCCACTGCTTACGGCCAGATCAAGCCACATGTTGTGGGGCGCGTTGACTACATGGCCGGGAAGGCGCTCGTACGCCCCAATTCCCCAGCCGAGCCACGGCGCCTGACGAATCCGTTCCAGCGTAAATGAAATGATTTGCATGCGAGCGTTGTCGCTGTGCATGTCATGGGCCTGCAAGCCGCCGTACAGGTAAACCGAAGTGGCCAGGGCGGCGCCTATGTAAAGAAGCAGACGCGTCCGGCCGGTAGGCGGGTACAAAACCACCAGCCCTGTGGCGACGGTGAGAATCGCACCGCGTGATCCCGATGCCCACACGCAGAGCAGCGCTGCGACCAGCAACCCCCAGAGCGCTGGACGATGCAAGGACTGGTTGCGAAGAAGGCCGGCAGACAGAATGGCCGTAATGGCCATGAACATGCCGAAAGGATTGGGGTTGAACACCAGTCCGCTGATGCGTATCTGACGCCAGCCTGTCACGCTTGCATTCGGCTCGACAAGCAAGTCGACCAAGCCGGCACCGACATGTATCGACAACGCGCAGAGCAGCGCGACAGTCGCGGATTGCAAAGTCAGCCATCCGCGCTGGAAAAGCACGATGATGCCCAGGCCAATCCCGAGCATGCGCAGGACGAGTACCGGAAGTTCGGTCCAGTCGGGCGCGGTGGGGACCCCCAGCGCATGCTGCAGTGCGGCGCTTACCAGAACCGGAACCAGCCACAGCGCGGTGCACAGCAGATAGGTCCGCATCGCGGGAGTGCGCCAGTCTTCGCGGCGCGCGAAACCTGCCGAGGCGACCAGGCCAAGTCCCGCAATGTGCAAAGTCACCCATTTCGGAGGCAGGTTGAAGGCCAGGAGGAATAGCAAGAAAAATGCCGCGATCGAAGCTTTGGTTGTGCCGACGGATGAAATGAGGAATGCGGGTAACGGAGGGGCTCGCACTTGATACTTTCAATCGGGTTTATGCGGAAAGCCGAGGGCTATGAGCATCGGGATGACCAGCCATGTGTTCTTGGACGAGTGCCTGTTTTCAAGCAGGCTGGATTTTAGTCGCATAGGTCGTGAAGCGGTTGACTCTGCGGTATGACAATTCATCCCGGATTGCCCGTTTGGCGATTTGTAGTTCGCAGGGTGCACTCCGTGCACCGATTGACGCCTGAAGGTGCACGGAGTGCACCCTACTCAAAGAATCCCGGTTCATTATTGCCCGGACTGCCTGCGCGGTGTCCGGGCAAGCTGTTCATACAGATCCAGTGTCTGCGACAGCATGTCGCGTAGCGGAAAGTAATCGCCCTCAGGCACAGGGATCGGTTGTTGCAGCAGGGATGCGATGCATTGCGTCGTCGCATCGATGTCGCCAATCGGCAGCAACCCTTGCGGATACATGGCCCTGAGAATCTCGCCCACTCCGCCATGATCGTATCCGGCGGTCGGCACCCCCAGTCGCAGCGCCTCCAGCGTGGTGCGGCCGAAGGATTCGGGCTGGGTTGAGAGCGACAGCACCAGGCTGGAAATCGCCAGGATGTTCTTCAGGTCGTCGCGCTGGCCGGTGAAGCTGACGTCGGCTTCAAGCCCCATGCTGCGCACGCGGTAGCGCAGCTTGCGCAGATAGCGCTGCTTGGACGCCGACGCGCCGCCGACGATGAGTCCGTGCACCGGCAGGCCGCGCCGTTTCAGCCGTGCAATCAGCTCGATAAAGTCTTCATGCCCCTTGAGCCGGGTGATGCGGCCGGGCAGGGTGACCGGCAGCTTGTCCGCGGCGCGCGGAAACTGGGAAAAAAACGCCTGCTGCCAGACGGGGTCGGGCTTCCAGCCGTGCGGATAGTCTTTCCCATCGACGCCGCGATGAATGACCTGAACGCGCCATGGCGGCGTGTCGGGATATTCGCACAGGATGTAGTCGCGCACGGTGTTGGAAACGGCGATCACGGCTTCGCCCTGCGTCATGATGCGGCTGTATCGATTGACGCCATACATGCCGTGCACCGTGGTGACGAAACGCGGCCGCGTCGCCGGATCCATGCCGCGCCAGGCCAGATACGCAATCCACGCCGGCACGCGTGAACGCGCATGGATGACGTCGATTTTCTGCTCCAGCAGAAACCTGCGCAGCCTGCCGACGAGCCGCAGCGTTTTGAACGACTTTTCTCCGATCGGCCAGGCGAAGTGCTCGGCGCCCGAGGCAAGCAGCGATGCGACCTGCCGCCCGCCCGCCGACATCACCAGCGCGCGGTGGCCGTGCTCGACCAGCGCCTGCGCCACTTCGAGCGTGCCGCGTTCCACCCCGCCGGATTCCAGCGCGGGCAATAGTTGCAGGACGGTCAGTTTGCGGGCGGCGGTCATGTGCGATTAGTGATGTGCAATGCCGGCTTTTATTTGATGCCGACCAAAAAGGCCGCTGGCGGAAGGATGGGGATTCCGCGCCATGGATGCATGTTTGTTAAATGTGGATCACTGGAGATGATCAGCTCGGCCATCGCTGTTTCAGCCAGAGCAAGAAACATGTTGTCTTTGGGGTCCGGGCAGTCGGTCACGATGATCGACACATTGACCATCGTTGCCTGCTCACGAAAACCGCTTAAAAAAACCTCGCGCTGGGCCTTGGGGGCATAGCGATCGAATTTGGATCGGCCCAATACCAGTTCCAGTTCCGCCAGCGTCTCCTGGCTTACGCAGACATCGAAATCCAGCATGGCTTTTTCCAGGGCCAGGGCGGGGATGGAATCCGGGCGGATTGCAGCACTGACCAGAATGCCCGTATCCAGAATTACCCACCTAGCGAAGCTCATGGACCAGGCGGTTGATATCGTCGTCGGTCAGCGATGCGGCGTCAGGCAGGGGAGCGGAGTGTTGCTTGTAGCTTGAATACCACCGGACGGCATCCTCGCGGCGCTTGCGGATATCCTGCAGTTCCTTAAGGTCGTGCTCGGAAACCACATAGGCAACAGTGCGGCCGCGGCGCGTGATTTCGATCGGTTCGCGTTGCGCCCGATCAATCAGCTCGCCAAATCGGCTCTGTGCCTCAACTGAAGTTACGGCAATCATGATGTTCACCTTGTAATGACCAATATGGCCAATATGGCCAATATACAGAGTCGGCTGGCGATTGTCATCGTCTGGATGCAGCCTGGGTTTGATGCGCATCAAACCAGCGTTGCAGGATGCTTTGCGCACAGCGATCCGCTTCGGCCAACGGGTGCGTGTTGGGCTGCAATTGATCGTTCGCGCACCAGTTCGCGAAGCGGGTGATGCGCTGCGACTCGGCGAGCTGGGCAATCGCACGGCCGACGCGGCTTTTCGGGTTGGCCGGCAGGTCGAACACGCCGACATCGGCGCCCGCCGTCAATGCCTCGAACACCATCGAGGCGCTGTCGGGCGTCACCCACACCGTGCCGCATCGCGCCAGTTGTTCGGGCAGCCAGTCGGGCGAGGTGGCGGTGTGGGGGACGATGTTCAGCCTGGGATGCCGCGGCAGCAGCGCCAGAAAATCCTTCGGGCTGCGGCGCGATGTGGTCAGCGTCCACTGCATGTCGGGCGTGCGCGCGAGGATGCGCTTGATCTGCGCCTGGACGGCGTCGCTGTCCCATTCGAAATGCGGCGAGGCGCCGCCGATCAGAATCAAACCGTGGTTCGCATCGCTTGTCGTCGCCGGGCGGACGCGGTTCAGCGCGCCATCGGTCACCAGCGTATGCGCGTCCGCCGCAACGCCATCGTGCCGGGGAAGAATGCACAGGTCGAAGCAGCGACGCGGCAGGCTCGGCTTCATCAGCACCACTGCGCGGCCGCCGTGCGCGCGCCGTGCGGCCAGCAGCGTCGGGTGGGTGGCGTGACCTGCGCCGATGATCAGATCGGGTTTAGGAAGGGGAGTGTCTGGCGCGTTGCGCGAGCGCTGGTTGATCTCGTCATCGCGAGGCCCGAAGGGCTGTGGCGATCCAGAAGTTGCCGCATCTGCAAGCATCCTGGATTGCTTCGCTTCGCTCGCAACGACGAAGCATGAGGGATTCAGCCTTGTTTTCAGCAGAAGCGCCAGCCAGGCGCGCCAGCGCGGCAGGGCGCGGAGGGTATGAATCTCGGTGGGGGTTGCGCGCGCCAGCGCCTCGGCCAGCCCCCGCGACTGATTGACGTGCCCCGGCTTGCCGTCGCTGACGATCCAGACGATCAGCGGCGAACGCTTGCCGGCCGCCTCAGACAACGAGCAGCCCCGTGTCCTCGTACAGGTCGTCCAGCGTCAGCGTCAGCCTGGCGCCGTCGCATACCACGTCGACACGGTCTTCGGCAGACAACTCCTGCTCGAACCAGGCGTCGTGCTCGTCGCGAAAGAAGACCCTGGCCCACAGCCGTTCGGAATCCACCAGCAGGTAATAGCGCAGGCTGGCCAGCCCGCGATAAGCCGTCCATTTCTCGCGCACGTCCACCGTGGCGGTGGCGGGGGACAGCACCTCGGCGATGAGGCAGGGGGATTGCTTGTAGAGGGGGTGATCGTCGGCCGGGTCGCATACCAGCATGGCGTCCGGATAGTAGTAGGTTGTGCCACCCGCCAGTCGCAGCTTCATGTCCGCCATGAAAGCGCGGCAAGGCTTGCCGCGTGTGGCGCTGCGCAGATGAAAAGCGATGTTGAGCGCAATGCGGTTGTGCCGCTCGCTTGCCCCCGCCATGGCGTAGATCTCGCCGCCCACAAACTCGTGTTTCGAGGTCGCGGTTTCTTCCCCACGCAGATAAGCGGCTTCATCGACAGGCGAATGGACATGAGCTTGCGACATGGCGGGTGAGCGGGTGGCTGGACGCGCTGATTATCCTATTGATTCGGCATGAAATGAAGCGAGTGGCTTGGCTGGGTTGAGCTACACCGTCTCTACCCGCAATCCTGCGCGAGCGGCGGCCTGGATCTGTCGCGTGTCGGCAGAGACGAACACATCGGCGTTCAAGGCTAGCGCACTGCCGATATGAATGGCGTCCATGCCGCGCAGGATATTGGTTTCGAGGCTCGACACCGCCTGCGCCAGCACTGCCGGGGTCAGGTCGCAAATGGCGGCGTCTTCGATATCGGCCAGCAGCAGGGATTTCAGTTGTCGGTATTGGGCTTCGGTGATCCGGGTTTCCCGGTGCAAGCGGCAAAAGGCCGAAACAATCTCGGGCAACGCAATGCCGGACAGGCCGATTTCTGTCGCCTGATCGCACCACGCCAGTACGGCATCGGTTCCGGTTTCGCTGATATAGCGCTTTACGAAAGCCGAGGAATCGAAAAAAACACGCATCAGCCCGACAGCTTCTCCGCTTCGCGCTCTTCGAGAATCATGCGGCTGACCGATACGCCGTCAAGCACCAGGGGTTGTGCGCGGCGCCGCTTCCAGGAAGGCAGGTCAGTCGACACGGGAACGATGTCGGCGATGGGTTTGCCGTTGCGCAGCACGCGCACGGATTCGCCAGACTCAACGATGTCGAAATACTGTTTGGCGTTGTTGCGGACTTCGGTCAAGGTGGCTTGTTTCATGGCGTTAGCTGAATGAACATAATGATGTCAATGTAAGCGTACATTCCGGTGTACGTCAAGATCGAAGTCCTTTAGGGCAATCCGGAACTGACTGCTTGATCGATGCGCTCCATTTATACAGGCGTCGCGTTTGCGGGTAGGGTGCACTCCGTGCACCGATTTACGCCGGAAGGTGCACGGAGTGCACCCTACGTTACTCCGAATAATGAACAATCCCGGATCACCAATGCCGATCCAAAGCGGCCTGCCAGCGATATGGCGCAGGATCCAGTGCCGGCGCCTTGCCTTCCATCAAATCGACCAGCAGTTCCGCCGCGGCGGGCGCCAGCGTTACCCCGTAGCGGTAATGTCCCGTGTTGACGAACACGTTCCCGAAATCCGGATGCCGGTCGATCACCGGGATATTGTCCGGCGAACCGGGGCGCAAGCCGGCCCAGTGCCGCACCGGTTGAATGGCTGCCAGCGCGGGCAGCAGTTCGGCCGCCTCGGCGTGCAGGCGCCGGCGCGTGGCGTCGTCGGTCGATTTGTCGAAACCGGCGTCCTCCAGCGTGCTGCCCACCAGCACATGGCCGTCCCGGCGCGGAATCAGATACAGCCCGTTGCGATACACAATCGTATCCAGCACGCCCGGCGCCAGCTTGAACAGCAGCATCTGCCCGCGAACCGGGCGAACGTTTGGCGTCGCCGCCAGCCCGGCCAGCCCCAGCCCCGACCACGCCCCGGTTGCCAGCACCACGCTGTCCGCCGGAAAAGTTTCCGCTGCCGTCCGCACCGCCGTCACCCGTCCGCCCTGTGTCAGCACCCCGGTGGCCGGGCAGTGCTCGCGTATCACCCCGCCCAGTTGCACCACCGCCGCGCGCAAAGCCGCCACCAGGCGCGGATTGCGCACCTGCGCGATGCCGGGCAGCCAGATATGATTTTCTTCAGGAATGCACGGAACAATTCCGTGCGGCGATCCGGAAGCCTTCGATTTCGCCGACACGCTGGATTGCTTCACTTCGTTCGCAATGACGGAGGGTGAGTTTTTTAGCGCTGCTTTAAGTGAATCGAACGCCAGATGTGTCGCCCCCAGCCTGAAGGCCTCCGCCGGCATCCCGTGCGTTGCACACCATGCCATCGCCTGCTCCGGATCAGCCACCTCCAGCGCCAGCATCCCGCAGCGCCAGAATTCCGCATCCCGCCCCGATAGCGCCTCGATTCCCGCCACCCAGTCCGCATAGCCCGCCATCGACCGCAAGGCCAGCGCCGAAACCGCCTCCGTGTAACCCCACGGCAGCAACGGCGAGAGAATCCCGCCCCCCGCCCAGGACGACTCGCCGCCCACGGCGCCGCGTTCCAGCACCGTCACCCGGTGGCCGTGCTGCAATAAAGCCAGCGCGGCGCTCAGGCCCGAGATGCCCGCGCCCAGGATGACAGTGGACGCCTTCAAACCCGGTGCAGCTGCCTCACGCACAGGCTGCACCTACAACTAAAGTTGTATAGATGCGCCCCCAACAGAGTGTCAAGCTGACAACCCTGAACAAAAAAGCGAAGGGGGAGAAAATGAATGGGCGTGGATTCACACTGGTGGAACTGCTGGTTGTGCTGGCGGTGGGCGCAATTTTATTGGCGATTGCCATTCCCAGCTATGCATTTCTGGTCAACACCAACAGGTTGGCGGCCGCGACCAACGCGCTCGTTTCGTCATTGCAGCTTGCGCGATCCGAGGCAATCAAGCGTGCTACCCGGGTAACGGTTTGCAAAAGCAGCAACGCAATGGCTGCTCAGCCTTCGTGCAATGCTGCGGCGGCTTGGCAGGAGGGCTGGATTATTTTTGTGGATGGCGGCACCAAAGGAATGACAGATGGTGCCGACGAAATTTTGCGTGTTTATGGGCCCGGTAACATTACATACACCGCCAGTAATTTCAATTCCTATATTAGTTTCCTTTCGCATGGCAGAAGCCAGGGGCCAAACGGGTTGGGGAATGGCACATTTTCGTTGTGCCTTGCTGGCGAGCTAAGGAAAATCATCCTCAACAGCACAGGGCGTATCCGGCTTGAAAAAGGAACATGCTGAGAGCCGCGTAACCTGGGCGTGACGGTCGCCAGCGCCTCGAACCCCGGCCAGTTTTTTTCTCCCCACAATTTTAAAAGCAACACCCGCGCGGAAATCGGCTCGCCCAATCACACGGCAGCAGCGGTGACGGGACTCAGCCAGCGGCCCATGATGGTTCGCTCGCTGCATCGCGCTCAAATAATGGGTCTTGGGGCTGCGTTGAATAAGGCCAGTGCAACACTCAAGCCAGCGCTGTTGGTGCCGATAACAAGATCGTTGTGAGTCAGTGAAAAAGCCCGAAATCGCCGTTCGTTCTGGAAAACAGGCCGCCAGTCAGTAGACGCTGGCGTTTGTATGCCTGGATGATTAAGTTGAAGCTCGTAAACACTCGTGAAAAACATGACGACCAAACAAACCGGATTCACGCTGATCGAATTGATGGTCACCATTGCGGTGCTGGCCATCCTTTTATCGATTGCCATTCCCAGCTTCCAGAATATGGTGCTCAACAATCGCATCGCCGCGCAGGCCAATCAGGTGATTACTGCGCTCAACTACGCCCGCAGCGAGGCGGTCAAGCGTGCCGTCCCCGCAACGGTGTGCTCCACCAATGGCGGGGCAGCCTGTGCCGGCTCCAAGAACTGGTCCACCGGGTGGCTGGTGTTTGCCGACGCGGATGGGGATGGGACGGTTGACGCTGGCGAGACGGTGCTGAGGGTTTGGCCGGCGCTTGGCGGGAATAACACGCTCAACACCGTAACCAATACGAAAATCACATTTACAGCCACAGGGGTCGCAACCGGGTTTAACGATATTTTTAATCTATGCGACACGAACGGCGTAGCCGGTTCCCGCACTGTCAGCATTAATGCCATGGGTCGGTCTTACGTGAAGAAGGGGGACGCAACGTGTTAATGAAGAGCAATCAAGTTCATGGTGCCAGGCCTTCCATGCGAGGGTTCACCCTGCTTGAAGTGCTCGTGGCCATCGTGGTGCTGTCCATCGGCCTGCTTGGTCTGGCGGGACTCATGGCCTCCAGCCTGAAAAATTCACACAGCGCCTACCAGCGCACCCAGGCAACCTGGCTGGCCTATGACGCGCTCGACCGGATGCGTGCGAATCGTCAGGTTGCGTTGGTGGGCGGCTATAACCTTGCCCTGGGCGCGGCCGCCCCCGGTGGGAGCGATCTGGCGGCGATCGATCTTGGCGAGTGGGACACCGCATTGACCAACACGCTGCCGGCAGGTGACGGTTCGATTGCAGTCGCGGCAGGTGGAGTCGTCAAGATCATCGTCCAGTGGAACGATACGAGAGGCACCGGCGGGATCGCTGCCGAACAATTCATTGTGGATACACAACTATGAGCCCATCCGCCCAGTTGATGCCGTGTGAAAGACAGCGAGGCTTTTCGCTGGTGGAACTCATGATCGCCATGACGATCGGTTTCATCGTTCTGGCTGGAATCGGATACCTGTATGTCGAAAGCCGCCAGGCATTCCGCAGCATGGACAATCTGTCGCGCATGCAGGAAAGCGCGCGTTACGCGCTCGAGATCATGTCGCGTGACATCCGCATGGCCGGCTATCGGGGGTGCGCGAGTTCGAGCGGAGATTTTAACAACACGCTCAATAACAGCGGCACAACCGCGTATAACTTCGGCTTGCCCATCAACGGCTACGATGGGGGTGGTGTGGGTTGGACCCCGGCGCTGCCAGCCGATACGGGAGGGTTGAATTTTACCAATCCGCCGATTCTGGCCGGGACCGATGCCATCATCCTGCGCGGCGCGTTTGGCGGTGGCGTGACAGTAACGAAAGAGCCAGGCAAAACCTCCGCTGACATCAAGGTGACGGCGCCGAATGACCTGGAGCCTGGCGACATCGTCATGGTGACGAACTGCAAGGCTGCCAGCGTACTTCAAATCACCGCGCCGTACGGCAAAGGCGAAGAGAACGTCGTACACAATACCGGTGCTGGCACGCCGGGCAATTCGACCAAAGACCTCGTTGAGAATTATTCTAAGAGTGGCGGCGAGCTCATCAAGATGCAGAGCAAGAGCTATTTCATTCGCAACGGCGCCAGCGGCAGGCCTGCATTGTGGCAGTTCGACAATTACAAGCCCGTTGTGAACGGGGTCAACCCGGCGGAAATCACGGAAGGCGTGGAGAACATGCAGATCCTGTATGGCATCGATCCCCCCGGCGCCCCTGAGGGGGTAGTCGAGAGCTACGTCAAGGCCGATGCAGTCACCGACTGGAACCAGGTGGCCGCGGTGCGCATCAGCCTGCTGGTGACGGGTAACGACGACAACGTCGCCACGTCCAAACAAAAGTACAACTACAACGGCGCCCTGGTCGAAGCACCGGATCGGCGGCTGCGCCAGGTGTTCACCTCCACCATCAGTGTGCGTAACAAAACGCAGTAGGAGACAGACCCATGCACACCAAACCATCCAAAAACGGAAAACAGCGGCAGGCTGGCGTAGCCCTTATCACGGGGCTGATTTTTCTGGTGATGCTGACCCTGATCGCCCTCGCCGCCATGCAGTCGACCACGCTGGAAGAACGCATGGCGGGCAATTCGCGCAGCCGCGATGCGGCTTTTCAGGGGGCGGAAGCGGCTGTGCGCGCGGCCGAAGCAATACTTGAAAAGCCGAGCTTGCCCCCCTTCAACGGCAGCACGGTGGGCTACTACGCGCTACTGGACAATGGGGCTTCGGCCGACTACTGGAAAAGCACCCATAACTGGGCCGCGCAGTCGGTGGCGTATAGCGGAGCTCTCGCCGGCGTGAAGGAAGCGCGCTTTGTCATCGAGGCGCTGCCGCCGGGCTATGGGGGGAGTGGCGGCGACGACAGCTTGACATTTAAAGCCCTCAGCGGCGGCGAGGTCTTCCGCATCACGACGCGCGGCATCGGCGCCGACGGCACCTCCAGCGTCATTTTGCAAACCACTTTCCGTAGAAACGTTTAAGTAGCCACGCTGCAATACTCAAGGAGTAGTCATGAAAACCTGCCATCCGATCCGGTCTTTCAGCCTTGCGGCTGCCCTGCTTTTTCCCGCATTGACCGCGCAGGCCGTGGCTCCAATCGCGCTGCCGTCCGCGCCCCTGTACCTGGCGGGTGGGGTCGCGCCCAACCTGGTGGTGACCCTGGACGACTCGGGTTCGATGGCCTGGGGCTATGTGCCGGACACAATGGGCAAAAACGCAAGGGTGACCAGCGTATGTAAATACTCGATTTTTTCTGACTACGATGGCAGCGAAACCAAAAGATACTTTCTGTCCGGGGATTACAACGTCCAGTACTACAATCCCAGCACCACGTACCTGCCACCGCTGAAATCCGACGGGACGCCTTACACCACGTCTTACGGCAGCGCGTATACCAATGGTTTTGACACCAGTTCCACGGCGGTAAACCTGGCCAGTGCTTATCAGCCTTCATTTGGTTTTCAGCCAAAGTCCAATCAGTGCTTTGCCCGGCATGCCGCTGTTGATACGGGATCCGACAAGCGATTCAGTGGCGCTGAGGTCGAGGCCGCTGCTTACTATTATCGTTACGAGACGGGCGGCGGAAGCTGCACCGGAGGTGGCATTTCTAAGACCAACGAGGACTGCTACGTGTACACGGCAGTCGGCGCCAGTGAGCAGCAGAATTTCGCCAACTGGTATTCCTTTTATCGCACACGCAACCTGGCTACCGTCAGTGCGGCAACGCGCGCGTTCAACAACTTGCCGGGCTCCATGCGCTTGGCATGGCAGGCATTGAATAGTAGTTGCGATGACTTCTCCGGCACAGGGTGTGCGGGCTGGGATGGCACAAAGGTTAACAATAGCATACGTGCTCTGAGCGCAAGCAGCCATAAGGAGAACTTTTTCAAATGGCTAGAGAAGCTGCCGGCGAACGGCGGCACGCCATTGCGTTTGGCATTGGGACGGGTTGGCGAGTATTACAGCAAATCGACCGCAGTCGTGAACAGCCCGTACGCAGAGGACCCCCAGGTCACCGTTGGAACCCAGCATTCCTGCCGGTCAAATTACACCATCATGATGACGGACGGGATATGGAACGGCAGTGCCGCCAGCAATCCGGCTACGGATGGCGAAAATGTGGATAACACATCCAAGACATTGCCTGACGGCACCAGCTATTCACCCGCCCCACCCTTTGCCGACAATAACTCCGGGTCTTTGGCCGATGTCGCATTCTATTACTGGGCCAACGACCTGCGCACGAATCTGACCGACAACGTTCCGCGCAGCCCGCGTGCGCTGGACAAGCTGGTCGAAGATGGCAAAACCATCCCCACAGCAGATTATTTCGACCCAAAGAACGACCCTGCCAGCTGGCAGCACATGGTGACGTATACCGTTGGACTGGGGTTGACCACCACCTTGCCCACCTTGAGTCCAGCACTCACCTGGGCAGGGGACACCTATACAGGAAGCTATCCCTCCCTTGCCTTGGCTACAGGTGGGATCAGTTGGCCCGATACCGGTACTACCGTCGGTACAACCGGTAGCGTAGGCAAGCCCGGCAACGTCGCCGACCTCTGGCATGCCGCCATCAACGGGCGCGGCCTGTTCTTCAGCGCGGAAGACCCCAAGTCGCTCAGCGATGCCATGCAGGACATGGTGGACAACATCATCAGCCGCAGTTCGTCAGCTGCGTCGATCGCCACCAACTCCAGGCGTCTTGATACCACCACCAATATTTACCAGGCGAGTTTCGACTCGGGAAACTGGACCGGGGAACTGGAGGCTTTTGCGGTTACGGACGAAGGCGCCTTGGGCGCCTCCCAGTGGACGGCCAGCGCCAATATCCCGGCTGCAGCCAGCCGCAACATCAAGACGTTCGATGGCTCGACCGGCGTGGATTTCTCCTGGGACAGCATAAGCAGCGCTCAGCAAACGGTTTTGGGCTCCGAATATGTGCTGGATTACCTGCGTGGCGATCAAACCAAAGAGCAGAGCGCTTGCGGCACATGCACATTCCGCAACCGCACTTCCCTGCTGGGCGATATCGTCAACTCCGACCCGCTGTTCGTGAGCGAGGAGAATTTCGGCTATGACAAGCTGAGCGGTTCAGAGGGAACGGACTATGTGACTTATTTCGAAGGGAAACCCAGCAAGGCCGCAATGATTTACGTGGGGGCCAATGACGGAATGCTCCATGCGTTCAAGGCCAGCGATGGCAGCGAGTTGTTCGCCTATGTGCCTGCGCTGGTTTACGCAAATCTTCCCTATCTGGCGAAGCCAAGCTATAGCCATAAATATTATGTGGACGGCGCGCCGACCATGGGCGATGTCTACTATGGCGGAAGTGCATGGAAAACCGTACTGGTCACGCCGCTGGGCGCGGGTGGGCGTGGCGTGTTTGCACTCGATATCACCAAGAATTTCGCCACGGATAACTTTGATGGATCGGACGTGCTGTGGGAGTTTGATGGCGCGAATGCCACTGCTGGCAGCACGCTCAATGACATGGGTTATCCCGTGGGCAGCGCGGCAATCGGCCGTTTCAATGACGGGAAATATTACGCTGTGTTTGGCAACGGCTATGGTAGCGCGAACTGCAGGTCAGCCTTGTTCATGGTGCAGATCGATGCGCCTTCCAATGTAAATTTCTTTGACACCGGAGAAGGGACGTGTACCTCGACCACGACCCAGAACGGCATGTCAACGCCCAGCCTGGTCGATTACGACGGCGACCGCATCATCGATGCGATCTTTGCCGGGGATCTGCTGGGGAATTTGTGGAAATTCGATGTTTCCACGGGAACATGGGGCATCGCGCTTGGTGGTGACCCCATGTTTACCGCGGTGGGGCAGCCCATTACCGCACCGGTTGAGGTGGGTCCTGCACCAGCCGATTCTTCGGGCAAGGCGATGATCTATTTCGGCACGGGACGTTACCTGCTTGCCGGTGACGAACTCGACAAGACGAAACAAACGTTTTACGGTCTGCTGGACGAAGACAAGGTGGTTTTAAGCAAGAATTTGCAGGCGCAAACCATCGAATATGAGGACGCGAATGCCCGCGTGGTGAGCAGCGAAACCGTGAACTGGAAATCCCAGCAGGGCTGGTATCTGGATCTGCTCCCACCTTCAAAAACGGCACAGGGCGAGCGTGTTCTGAGCGTACCCCTGCTGCGTTACGGCCGGGTGATCTTCAATACGTCCATTCCGTCAGCTGATCCCTGTGTGTTGGGGGGGACGGGCTGGCTGATGGAGCTGGATGCCGCGACGGGGGGCAATCTGACTTACAACGCCTTGGATATGAACAACGACAATTCAATCGATGAAGATGACAACGTCGTTACCGGCAAAGATGCCAAGGGTAATGATATTGAATCCCCTGCCGCAGGCAAAAAATCTGGTTCGATGTCGCTCAACCAGCCTACCGTCATCACTGCGGGTTCCAAGGAATTCAAATTCAATTCGGATATCAAGAAGGGAATCAGCGTCACCACTGAAAAATCCGGAACGAGCAATCCGCGCAGTTCCTGGCGGCAGCTTCAGTAATGGTCGATTCGATGATCGAAAGGACAGGCATGAAAAACAAGAACGAGGGCCACGCTTTTTGTGCGCGTAAACAGGCATCTGGCTTCACGCTGATTGAGCTCATGATCGTCGTCGCGATCATTGGAATATTGGCCGCTATTGCCTACCCGTCGTACCAGCAATACGTGCTGCGGGCGAACCGCGCCGAGGCGCAGGCCGTCCTCACTGAAACGGCGCAGTTCATGGAGCGCTATTTCACGACCAACGGTACGTATGTCGGCGGGGCCTTGTTGTCGAATGTGTCGCCCAAGGGGGCGGCCGGAAGCGCGATCAAATACAACATCAGTTTTTCCGCAGGACCAACGGCGACGACCTTCACCCTGCGGGCTGCTCCTACCACGGGGCAGGACAACGACAGCTGCGGAACCATGACCCTGTCAAATACCGGGGCGCAAACGCCGACTACAGCCGGGTGCTGGTGATTTCAGAATCATGAGGTTAGGGTGGGGAAAGAGGAGCATAGGACGCTACAGTAGCGTCCCCTTTGTGTCCCTTCTTCCTTTGCCCCCTAATCAAGCGCCGCCAAGGCCGCCTCTGGCGCTTTGTTCAACACCTTGAGCAGTGCTTTTGCCGCACCGGTCGGGCAGCGTTTGCCTTGTTCCCAGTTGCGGATGGTGTCAAGCGGGACATCGATCCGCTGCGAGAATTCGGCCTGGCTCAGCCCCAAGCGCTTCCGGGAAACCTCAGGGTCAGACACGATTATTTCCTCGGTCCGATGTAGTGGAGAGTACATCGGCGCGAAAATTGCGGCGAGGGTGCCGTGCCGCTTCAGCGGCCTTGCAACTGCGGCCTACCCCTTGCGTGTGCGTCTACAAGTGGCGCCGAACACGTTCAGCCCGCGCGCCCCAGCTTCTTCGCGAACCGCCTGCGACACGCCGTGCGCGCTGAAGATGACGGTGGCGAGCTTATGTCTGGAGGCCCCTTTTACGCCTGTTGTCAGGCTTGGCTTATTGAGCGCGCCGAGTCATTGCTAGGCCGCTATCACTTGCAGCGCCTCGGCCACGCTTACGATCCTGACACTTTGATACTTGGCCACCGAGAGCAGCATTCGATCCCCGGTCACGAGCAGATCAGCTTTCGCTGCGAGCGCCGTACCGATCACCACATCGTCGTCCGGGTCGGACACGATGCGCAGCGTGGAGGGCGGCAGCACCACCCGCGCCAACTCTGCGTAACCAGTTGGAGGGCTACGTGATGGAGCCGATTTTGATGCGGGTCGGCAGCACCACCCGCGCCAACTCTGCGTAACCATCCACCAATTGATCAAGCGTCAGCATTGAAGCCGCGATCTTCTTCTCGAATTTGGGGCGGGCGAGGATGTCGGTCAATTCCGCCAGCATCGGCACGCTGGTAAAAAGCCCAATTCGCTTCTCGCGCCCCGCCTGAAGCAGCAGCTTCGGACTGCCACCCCACAACATCGCTGAGGCGACCACATTGGTATCCAGCACCAGCCGCATCAACCGGCGGCCTTGGCGCGCCGCGCTTCGCGCATGGCGCGAATCTCCCCGGCCACTTCCTCTGGCGGCATCGCGGGCGGTTCTTCGAACTGCTCCATCCGCTCCATCGCCGCAAAAAATGCATCCTGGTGTCTTGCCTGCAACTGCTCACGTAACAGCTTCACCAGCGCCGTTTGCGACAACAGCCCGGCCTGCTTCGCCTCCTGCGCCAATTGGTCGGGCAAGGTGATTTGCACAATGGTCATGATTTCTCCTTTAGTAGCTAGTCTGTGTCAGCACGGTTTCCAGCTTAGTATTTTGCAGCGTTTTAGGGACATTGCAGGCAAAAGGGGACGCTACCCTTTGTTTGTGCTCATGACCAACCATGTTCACCTGGTTGCCGTTCCTGCAACCGACGACGGATTGCAACCGGGTACCAGTACTCAAGCCGCTGCATAGCGTCCCCTTTGCCGCTGTTAGCCCAAACGGTGCTCTTTGACGTATTCCCGCAAGGCTTCGTCCATACGGGTTTGCCAGCCTTCGCCGGTTGCACGGAAGGTTTCGACCACCTCACGGGATAAGCGGATGGTAATGCGCTCTTTGGTGACCGCCGACTTGGGGCGCCCGCGTACCCCAAGCTTTTTGATGAGCGATGGCGGCAGCGCCTCGGCGGCGGGCCTGAATTTTCCCAACTCTTCGGCAGTCAGTTCACGGACTTCGCCGTCCTCGTCAATCAATGGTTTGCGGCTTGCCATGTCTTTTTACCTCTCTTGCGTTTGCCTTGCGGAAACTGATAACCCGTATTCCCATTCCGGTCTCGGTAAAACACAGTACATGCAACCGGCCATCCAGATAGCATAGGGCGATGTAGCGGGTTTCGCCGTACTCCTTCCGGGAGTCCGGGAATATCAGCGCAGTATTGAAATCGACCTCCGAAACCCGTGCGAAGGACAGCCCGCGTTCGCGTATGTTGCGGTCATTCTTGGCGGAGTCGTAGGTGATTTCCATCTAATATAGTGTATGTACAATAATAATTTCGGTCAAGATTGCTTAAAAGGGGACGCTACCGGACGCTACCCTTTTTTCTCAGCGAGCGCGTTGCCCCGAGGCTTGACGCTGCCTGGGCGAGGAGCGCAGCGACGCGGCATACGATTCCACGTGGGCTTCAGCCCATAGTGGATCGGAGTCCTTTAGGGCAATTTAGAAATGCCCGTTTGATCAATACGCTGGATTGCTTCGCTGCGCTCGCAATGACAGCCATATCGAATGAATCAGCGCTCTTTTAGGTTTAAAAAAGGGGCGCTACCAGGTAGCGCCTCCTTTTTGTTTGGATTGCAATGTGTTGCCGGATGGTTCAGGCGTTCAAGCCAGGCCTTTCGGCAGGGCGAACGCCACTTTTTCCTCGGCGCCGTCGAGATTTTCCACCGAGCCGATTCCAAGTTCACTCAACCGCTCGATCACCGCGCGCACCAGAATTTCCGGGGCCGAGGCGCCAGCCGTGAGCCCGACCCGGTCTTTTCCCGCCACCCACTCGGGCTGGATTTCCGACGCGTTGTCGACCATGTAGGCCGCTACGTCCAGGTTCTTCGCAACTTCCCGCAGCCGGTTGGAGTTCGAACTGGTGGGCGAGCCCACCACGATCACCACATCGCACTGCGGCGCCAGCGCCTTGACGGCATCCTGGCGGTTTTGCGTGGCGTAGCAGATGTCGTCCTTTTTCGGTCCGGCGATGTTGGGGAAGCGCGCGCGCAGGGCATCGACCACGCGCGCGGCATCGTCGACGGACAGCGTGGTCTGGGTGACGTAGGCGAGCTTGTCGGGGTCGGTCACCTGCAGGCTGGCGACGTCTTCCGGTGTTTCGACCAGGTACATGCCGCCGCTCGACTGGCCCAGGGTGCCCTCGACTTCAGGGTGACCCTTGTGGCCGATCATCACGATTTCCAGTCCCTTGCCGCGCATCTTGCTGACTTCGACGTGCACCTTGGTGACCAGCGGGCAGGTGGCGTCGAATACGTTCAGCCCGCGCGCCTCGGCCTCCATGCGTACCGCCTGCGACACGCCGTGCGCGCTGAAGATGACAGTAGCGCCGGTGGGGACCTCGTCGAGTTCTTCGACGAAGATCGCGCCCTTGGCCTTGAGGTTGTTGACGACGTAGGTATTGTGGACGACTTCGTGCCGCACGTAGATCGGCGCGCCGAATTTTGCAAGCGCCGACTCGACGATGGCGATGGCACGGTCGACGCCGGCGCAGAAGCCGCGGGGGTTGGCGAGAAGAATGGTGGGAGTCACTGATGCCGTTCCTTGTCGAGCATGGCCGCCCGCAAAATCTCGTTCAGGCGGCTTTGATAGCCCTTGCCTTGACTCTTCAACCATTCCAGCACGTCAGCATCGATGCGTACGGTCAATTGCTGTTTGATCGGGCGATAGAATTTTCCGCGCGTCGCGTCGTGCCAGTCTTTCTCGGTTGTGGCCGGAAGGTCGGATAAGTCGATTTCGTGTTCCGGCTTGGCGGCCAGCGCCGCCAGTTCCTTGCGGACGGATTCAGGTATTTTGTTCATAAATTTTCCTTTCCAATAGGGTCGCACGCCGCGCCGAGATGATGCGGATGTGTTCTGCGCCGCTCTCTGCTTCATGCCACGTATGCGCAACCAGCAGCAGGACTACTCCGCCAGCCATACCAAGCGTTTGCTACCGCGGCTCACCATTTTCGATGCGCTCCAGCCGCGAGACATGCAACGGGTCGTCGAAAACCAGTGTGGCGACCTCAAAACCGACCCCGTGTTTGCGTTGGTTTTTGGCGTTCTTGGCGTCATCCCATGAAAACAATAGTAACTCCGTAAATGTAGTTACAAAAGTGTAGCGCTTTATTGAATCAAGCTCAATTAGAAGAGTGGCATCACAGGATGCGGGCGATTTCCACTTCGAGTTCAATCGCCAGGCCAGCGAGCGGATGGTCGAAGTCGATCTTCACCGCATCGCGGTCGACGCCGGAACAGAGTCCGCGGGGGTTGGCGAGAAGAATGGTGGGGGTCATGGAGGTGGGCTTAAAAAGAAACTTCTTTCTGGTGCCTCAGCGCCAGCACGGTGACGAGTTCGCCGGCATGACGGTACAGCACGACGTAGCCGCTGTCGCCAAAGCCGATCGGCCACTCCCGGCACTCGGGTTCAAGGTCCTCGGCGGGCCGCCCGATTTCGGGGTGTCGCGCGATGATCTTGACGCCGGCGCGAATCGCTTTCACGGCCTGCCTGGCTGCATCCAGGTTTTTGGTGGCCAGAAAACGGTAGGCGCGCTGGACATCAAGCAGGGCGGAAGGCGCCCAAATCAGACGTGGCATTCAGGCGGTTCCACGTCCTTACCCGCCTCAAGCTGGGCAAGCCAGGCATCCGCTTCTTCCTGGCTTACGTGCAGGCCGGTTTTCTGATATTCATTCCATGCGTTGATGCCGTCCTGCCGGTAGGCCTCGCGCTTTTCTTCGCGCTCGACGTACTGGCGGATGGCTTCCAGCATCATCCAGTGCGAACTGCGTTGACGCGCTTCGGCAAGGCGCTTGACGCGATTCCTGGTGTCCTCGTCGATTTTGATTGCTACGGGGCGGATGGATGTCGTATTCATGGCGCGTTCCAGTGAGTATGTACAAGTATTACCTTAGCATAAGTAAGTGAGCATGAGCGAGCGCAGCGAAAATCCAGCGTATTGATTAAGCGGGCATTTCTGGATTGCCCTAAAGGACTCCGATCCGCTATGGGCTGAAGCCCGTGGAGTCGTATGCCACGTCGCTGCGCTCTTCGCAATGGCGCCATTAAGCGCGAGATGCATCGAGTAGGGTGCACTCCGTGCACCTATCAGGCGCCAATCGGTGCACGAAGTGCACCCTACGCACCGTGGATCGCCACGGCTCTGCGAACCTCGCGATGACGAATTAATCAGCGGTCTCCTGGTTTAGCGCTTCCGGGCTGCTCGTTTCAGCCATGGCACAGGCACGGGTTCCCGCGGGCAGGCGCTACAGGATGCGTTCGATTTCCACTTCGAATTCGATGCACAGATCGGCGAGCGGATGGTTGAAGTCGACTTTCACCGCGTCGCCGCCGATTTCCAGGATGCGGCCGGCCAGGGTCTGGCCGTTGGGCATGGCGAATTCGAACAGCTGGTCGATCTCGAATTTCATATCGGTTGGCAGGTCGGATTTCGGCAGGGTCTGGACCAGGTCGGGCTGGCTTTCGCCAAAGGCCTGCCAGGGGTCGAGCAGGAATACATGGCGCTCGCCGGGGTGGATGTCGATCAGCCATTGCTCCAGCATCGGCGCCAGGGTGCCGTCGCCGAGCGTCACGGTGTCCGGTTCGGCATCGTCGAAGTTGGAGATGAGGTCGTCGCCGCCGCGCGGGCGCAAGGCATAGCGGAGTTGGAGGGTGTCGCCCGCGGCGACGGCGCGATCGGTCATGATTTCCGTGCGGCGTCTTTGCCGAACAGGCTGTCCCAGATCAGCAGGGCGGCGCCGACGGAGATGGCGGAATCCGCCACGTTGAACGCCGGCCAGGCAAAGCTGCTGTAGTGGAAATACAGGAAGTCGACCACGTGCCCCAGGAGGGCGCGGTCGATCACGTTGCCGAGCGCGCCGCCGAGCACCAGCGCCAGCGCAAAGGCCATCCGCGGCTCGCTCGCGTGGCGCTTGAGCAGGCGCACGATGATGACGGTGGCGATGACGCCGACCGCGATGAAAAACCAGCGCTGCCAGCCGCCGGCGTCGGCCAGGAAGCTGAACGCCGCGCCGGTGTTGTGCACCCGCACCAGCGAAAAGAACGGCAGCACCGGGATGGCTTCCTGGTAGTCGAGGGTGGCGGATACCCACCATTTCGTCAGGTGGTCCAGGACGATGACGGCGAGGGCGAGGCCCAGCCATTTGCGCATTGCGGGGTCAGAGAAATATTTCATGTTGAAAGATTATTGGATCAGAGGCTGAGAACGATTTAAGACCAACGTTACACGCCCTGTCATTGCGAGCGCAGCGAAGCAATCCAGAAACCGCAGGCCGTTCGAAGCGCTGGATTGTTTCGCTGCGCTCGCAATGACGGCTGATGCGTCAGGCATGCGTGCGCGCTTCGCCGTCGCCGTAGAGGTTGCTGACGCAGCGTCCGCACAGGCCGGGGTGGTCTGCGTGGGCGTCGACGTCGTCGCGGTAATGCCAGCAGCGCTCGCATTTCTTCGCTGCGCTCGGGGCAACTTCAACGTGGTCGGTATCGGCCGCGACGATCTGTGCCTGCGAGGTGATCAGCACGAAGCGGAGGTCGTCGCCCAGCGGCGCCAGCAGGGCCAGGGTGTCGGGACCGGTCTGGAGCGTGACTTCGGCCTGCAGCGACGAGCCGATGGCACCGGCGACGCGCACGGTCTCCAGCTCTTTCTGCACCTCGGCGCGGATGGCGCGAATGCGGGTCCAGCGATCCAGAAGATCGGCTTCGCCGGCCTGCGCGGGCAGTTCGTGCCAGGTATGCAGGAACACCGAATCGTCCGAACTGCCCGAGAGTTCACCCCACACTTCCTCGCCGGTGAACGACAGGATCGGCGCCATCCAGCGGGTAAGGGCCTGGGTAATGTGGAACAACGCGTTCTGCGCGGCACGGCGGGCGCGGCTGTCGGCGCCGCTGGTGTACAGGCGGTCCTTCAGGATGTCGAGGTAGAAGCCGCCGAGGTCTTCGGAGCAGAAAGATTGCAGCTTCTGCACGATGAAGTGGAATTCGTAGGCGTCGTAATGCGCCTGCAGTTCGCCCTGCAGTTTTCGCGTCATCGCCAGCGCATAGCGGTCGATTTCCAGCCAGTCATCAACTGGCAGCGCGTGTGCCTTGGGATCGAAGTCCGACAGGTTGGCAAGCAGGAATTTCAGCGTGTTGCGGATGCGCCGGTAGCCTTCCACTACGCGCTTGAGGATTTCGTCCGAGATGGTGAGCTCGCCCGAATAGTCGGTGGTGGCCACCCACAGGCGCAGGATGTCGGCGCCGTATTGGTCCATTACCTTCTGCGGCGCGACGACGTTGCCCTTCGACTTGCTCATCTTGTGGCCGCGGCCGTCGACCACGAAGCCGTGGGTGAGCAGGGCTTTGTAGGGCGCACGGCCGTCGGTGGCGCAGCCGGTGAGCAGGGACGACTGGAACCAGCCGCGATGCTGGTCGGAGCCTTCAAGGTAGAGGTCCGCGGGGTGGGCCAGCTCGGGGCGGCGCTTCAGCACGCAGGCGTGCGTCACGCCCGAATCGAACCAGACGTCGAGCGTATGGCCGGTCTTGTTGTAGTGCGCGGCGTCCTCGCCCAGCAACTCGGACGGTTCGAGCGCGAACCAGGCCTCGATGCCGGCGGCTTCGACCCGCTTCGCCACGGTTTCCAGCAGCTCCGCCGTGCGCGGGTGCAGTTCGCCGGTTTCCTTGTGGGTGAAGAAGGGCATCGGCACCCCCCAGTTGCGCTGGCGCGACACGCACCAGTCGGGACGATTTTTGATCATCGCCTCCAGCCGGGCACGCCCCCACGAGGGAAAGAATTGAGTCGCCTCGACCGCCGCCATCGCCTGCTCGCGCAACGAGCCCTCCTGACCCCTCACCCCTGATCCCTGACCCCTGGAATCCATCCCGATGAACCACTGCCGCGTCGCGCGGAAAATGATCGGCGTCTTGTGGCGCCAGCAATGCGGGTAGCTGTGCAGCAGTTTCTCGTGCGCCAGCAGGTTGCCGCTGGCTTCGAGCGTGTCCAGAATCAGCGGATTCGCCTGCCAGATGCTCATGCCGCCGACCAACGGCACGCTGTCGTAAAAACGCCCGTCGTCGCCCACCGGGTTATCGACCTTCAAACCGTAGCGGCTGCCGACGACGTAGTCGTCGAGGCCGTGACCGGGCGCGGTATGCACCGCGCCGGTGCCGGCATCCGCGGTGACGTGGTCGCCCACGATGATCGGAACCTCGCGCTGCTGGAACGGGTGCCACAGCAGCACGCCTTCGAGCGCCTGGCCGGTGGTGTGCGCAATGACTTCGGCGCCTTCATTCAAGCCGTAACGTGTCAGCGCCGCCTCGCGCAGGCTTTCGGCCAGGATCAAGAGGCCCTTGGCCGTTCGCACCAGCGCGTACTGGAAATCGGGGTGCAGCGCCACCGCCTGGTTGGCCGGCAGCGTCCACGGCGTGGTGGTCCAGATGACGACCTGGATCGGCTCGTCGATCGTCGCAATGTCGAAGCGGCGCGCGAGGTCGGCGCGGTCGGCCACGGCAAAACCGACGTCGATCGCCGGCGAGGTCTTGTCCTCGTACTCGACCTCGGCCTCGGCCAGCGCCGAGCCGCAGTCGACGCACCAGTGCACCGGCTTGGCGCCCTGATACAGATAGCCGGCCGCCTGGATCTGCCCCAGCACGCGCAGGGTGTCGGCCTCGAACTGGAAGTCCATGGTGCGATAAGGATTGTCCCAGTCGCCCAGCACGCCGAGGCGGATGAAGTCGGCCTTCTGCCGCTCGATCTGCGCCGTCGCGTATTCACGGCACAGTTCGCGGAATTTTGCCGGGGCGATGGCCTTGCCGTGGGTTTTTTCAACCTGCAATTCGATCGGCAGGCCGTGGCAGTCCCAGCCCGGCACGTAGGGCGCATCGAAACCGCTCAGGGTTTTGGCCTTGACGATGATGTCCTTGAGGATCTTGTTGACCGCGTGGCCGATGTGGATGTCGCCGTTGGCGTAGGGCGGGCCGTCGTGCAGGATGAACTTGGGGCGCCCGGCCGCGGCACGGCGGATGGCTTCGTAGCGCTTTTTTTCCTGCCAGCTCTTGACCCAGCCCGGCTCGCGCCTGGCGAGGTCGCCGCGCATCGGGAAGGGGCTGTCGGGCAGGTTGAGGGTGTTTTTATAGTCGGGCATGTTTAAAGTCGGGCACGGCGCTGCTTCAGGAATTGTTTGGCGTGGTCGACGTCGCGCCGGATCTGCGCGACCAGGCTGTCGAGGTCGGGGTATTTTTCTTCGTCGCGCAGCTTGTGCAGAAAGTCCACCCGCACGCGGCGGCCGTATATCTCCGCATTGAAATCGAACAGGTGCACTTCGAGCACCGGCACGGCGTCGGGGTTTTTTACGGTGGGCCGTTTGCCCAGGCTGGCCGCCCCCGGCAGCGGCTCGCCATTGAGGCCGTAGACCTCGACCGCAAAAATCCCCAGCAGCGGCGGCCGGTTGTGCTTGAGCTGGATGTTGGCGGTGGGAAAGCCGATGTCGCGCCCCAGCTTGTCGCCGTGCACGACCCGCCCGGAGATGCTGTAGGGCCGGCCCAGCAGGCGCTCGGCGTGTTCGAGTTCGCCCGCGGCGAGCGCCTGGCGCACCGCGGTCGACGAGGCGCGCTCGCCGGCTACTTCGACCGTGGGCAGGAATTCGGCGTCGAAGCCGAGCGACTGGCCGGCCTGCTTGAGCAGGGCAAAATCACCCGTGCGTTTGGCGCCGTAACGGAAATCGTCGCCCACCAGCACGTAGCGCGCCTGCAATGTCGTGCCCAGCACCTGCTCGATGAAGGCCTCGGCGGTAAGCGCCGAGAACGCGCGGTCGAAATGGAACACGTGCAGCCGGTCGATCCCCATTCGCTGCAGGCACTCGGCTTTTTCACGCAGGCTGGACAGGCGCGCGGGCGCCTGCTCGGGGGTGAAGAATTCGCGCGGGTGCGGCTCGAAGCTCAGCACGCAGCTCGGCAGGCCGCGCGCCCGCGCCACGTCCTGCAGGCGGGCGAGCATGGCCTGGTGCCCGAGGTGCAGGCCGTCGAAGTTGCCGATGGTGACCGCGTGGGGCGTGCCGAGGGGAGTGAAGCCGTGGGTGATGCGCATTGCCGGTGGGTGCGATAAAGCCGCTGGCGCCGAAAGGGAGCAATTCTAGCCGATTCGGCGCCTTATTCGGCCGCGCGGCGGGCGAACTGCCGCGGTCGGAAGCCCATCAGGCCGAGGGCGGCGAAATACAGCGCGATGCCGCCGCCGACCAGCAGCGACAGTCTGATTGCGCGGTCGAGGAAGCCGGCCGCCAGCCACCATTGCGTCTCGCCCATCGTGGCGAAAAGCGTCGCCGCCATCAGCGCGGCGGCCAGCAGCACGCGCAGGAAATAGCCGGTCCAGCCCGGCTGCGGCTGGTAAATCTTCTGTTTTTTCAGCAGGTGCAGCAGCAGGCCGGCGTTGAGGCAGGCCGCCAGGCCGATCGACAGCGCCAGCCCGGCATGGCCGAGCGGGATGATGAAGGCGAGGTTCATCATCTGGGTGGCGAACAGGGTGAAGAGGGCGACCTTGACCGGGGTGCGGATATTCTGCCGCGCGTAAAACCCGGGCGCCAGCACCTTGACCAGGATCAGGCCGACCAGCCCCACGCTGTAGGCGACCAGCGCCCGCTGGGTCATGGCGACGTCGGTCGCGGTGAACGCGCCGTAATGAAACAGCGTGGTGATGAGCGGCACCGCCAGCACCGCCAGCGCGGCGGCGGCGGGCAGCGCCAGCAGCAGGGTCAGGCGCAGGCCCCAGTCGAGCAGCTTCGAGTAGTCGCCCGGGTTGTCGTCGGCATAATGTCTGGCCAGGCTGGGCAGCAGGATGGTGCCGAGCGCCACCCCCAGCATGCCGGCGGGAAATTCCATCAGGCGGTCGGCATAGTACAGCCACGACACGCTGCCGCTGGCGAGAAACGACGCGAAGATGGTGTTGATCAGGAGGCTGATCTGGGCGACCGAGACGCCCAGCGTGGCCGGCGCCATCAGCCTGAGGACGCGGCGGACCCCGGGGTCGTCGAAATGCCGGGTGGGGCGCGGCAGCATGCGAATCTTCAGCAGGTGCGGCAGCATCCACGCCAGCTGCAGCACGCCGCCCAGCGCCACGCCCCAGCCCAGCGCCAGCACCGGCGGGTCGAACCAGGGCGCCAGCCACAGCGCGGCGCCGATCATGGCGACGTTGAGCAGCACCGGCGCGAATGCCGGCACCGAGAACTTGCTGTGGGTGTTGAGGATGCCCGCCGCCAGCGCCACCAGCGATATAAAGACGATGTAGGGAAAGGTGATGCGCAGCAGGGTGACGGTGAGCGCGAACTTGTCCGGGTCGGCGCGGAACCCGGGCGCGCTGACATAGGCCACCCACGGCGCCCCCACCACCCCGAGCAGGGCGACCCCGACCAGCGCCAGCGTGAGGATAGTGCCGACCTGGTTGACCAGGGTCTGGGTGGCGTCGTGGCCGCGGCGGCTCTTGTATTCCGCGAGGATGGGCACGAAGGCTTGCGAGAACGCGCCCTCGGCGAACAGGCGCCGCAGCAGGTTGGGAATCTTGAAGGCGACGAAGAAGGCGTCGGTCAACATGCCGGCGCCGAACACGCGGGCGATGATGGCGTCGCGCGCGAATCCCAGGATGCGGGAAAGCAGGGTCATGCTGCTGACCGCAGCGAGGGCTTTGAGGAGATTCATGGGCGGTGGCGTTTTGCGCGCATTGTGCGGGGCGGGCGCGCCAACTGCAACCACATGCAAAAGCCGCTTGATTTGTGGCGGGGGTTTCCCGTACAATCGCGGGCTTTGGTGAATCTGCCCAGTGGCGCCCGTGGAAATCAGGGCGCTTCGGATTCAGGATTGATTTTTTGCCTTGCCCATTGTGCAGGGCGCTTAGAGACCCAATGCCCCGCCTCCGGCTGGGCTTATCAGGAGCAGAAAATATGGCGAACTCCGCCCAGGCGCGCAAGCGCGCACGTCAAGCCAGCGCGCAGCGCGACAGCAACATGAGCCAGCGCTCGGAATTTCGTACCGCGATCAAGAAAGTGCGCAAGGCGATCGAAGCCGGTGACAAGGCCGCTGCACAGCAGGTTTTCCAGGCTTCCATGAGCCTGATCGACAGCATTGCCGACAAGAAAATCGTTCACAAGAACAAGGCATCACGCCACAAGAGCCGCCTGTCCATGGCAGTCAAAAGCATGGCGGCCTGAGCGCCCGATGCTCCGCGCTGCCTGGCCAGCGCAATGCAATAAAAAAAACGCCGCGACAGCGGCGTTTTTTATGGCTCTTTCACCGTTATTTGTTGGTGTCGGCCAGCCCTGTAGGAGCGGCTTCAGCCGCGATGCGCCGCAAGGCGCAAAGAGCAAATGCTCGCCAGGGTCTTGCCGCGCCACCTTTGCGGGCTACCGCCCGCATCGCGGCTGAAGCCGCTCCTA
>JAJPEP010000030.1 GCA_021166845.1 Thiobacillus sp. | reverse complement strand
CACCACACCTTCTTCGAGATGCTGGGCAACTTCAGCTTCGGCGATTATTTCAAGCGCGAAGCGATCAAGTACGCCTGGGAATTTCTCACCGACGTGTTGAAGCTGCCGACCGACAAGCTGTGGGTCACGGTGTATGCCGAGGACAACGAAGCCTATGACATCTGGCACAACGATATCGGCGTGCCGAAAGAGTGCATCGTCCGCATCGGCGACAACAAGGGGGGGCGCTACGCCTCCGACAACTTCTGGGCGATGGGCGACACCGGTCCCTGCGGCCCCTGCACCGAGATCTTCTACGACCACGGCCCCGAAGTCGCCGGCGGCCCGCCCGGCTCACCCGACGAGGACGGCGACCGCTACATCGAGATCTGGAACAACGTGTTCATGCAGTTCAACCGCGACGAGGCCGGCACCATGCATCCGCTGCCCAAGCCATCGGTCGACACCGGCATGGGCCTGGAGCGCATCTCCGCGGTGATGCAGCACGTGCATTCCAACTACGATATCGACCTGTTCCAGGCGCTGATCGCCGCCGCCGCCCGCGAAACGCAGACGAATGATCTGACGAACAACTCGCTCAAGGTCATCGCCGACCACATCCGTGCCTGCTCCTTCCTCATCGTCGACGGCGTCATCCCCGGCAACGAGGGCCGCGGCTACGTGCTGCGCCGCATCATCCGCCGCGCCATCCGTCATGGTTATAAATTGGGCGCGCGCACCGCCTTCTTCCACCGCATCGTGCCGGATCTGGCGGCGGTGATGGGCGACGCCTATCCCGAACTGGTGACGGCGCAGAACCGCGTCATGGACATCCTGCGGCAGGAAGAGGAGCGCTTCTTCGAGACGATCGAGCACGGCATGGGCATCCTCGAAGCCGCGCTGAAGACGATTTCCGCCGGCGGCACCTTCGACGGCGAGCTGGCGTTCAGGCTGCACGACACCTACGGCTTCCCGCTCGACCTCACCGCCGACATCTGCCGCGAGGCAAATGTCGGCGTCGACACTGCCGCTTTCGACGCCGCCATGCAGCAACAGAAGAGTCAGGCGCGCGCCGCCGGCAAGTTCAAGCTCGGCGCCGGCCTGGACTACTCAGGCGCAGCGACAATCTTCCACGGCTACGACACGCTGGCGCACGACGCCACCGTTCTCGCGCTGTATCGCGACGGCAGCGCCGTCAGCGAATTACGCGAAGGCGAAGTCGGCGTGGTGGTGCTCGATCACACGCCGTTTTACGCCGAATCCGGCGGCCAGGCCGGCGACCGCGGCGTGCTGCAGGGTTCCAACGGCGCATTCGAGGTCGAGGACACGCAGAAAATCCAGGCGCAGGTGTTCGGGCACCATGGAATCGTGAAATCCGGCGCGCTGAAAGTCGGCGAACCGGTGCTGGCCAAGGTCGACGCGGACAACCGCGCGCGCACCATGCGCAACCACTCGGCCACCCACCTGATGCACAAGGCGCTGCGGGAAGTGCTGGGCGATCACGTGCAGCAGAAAGGCTCGCTGGTGGATGCCGAGAAAACCCGCTTCGACTTCGTGCAGCCGACCCCGATGACCGCCGCGCAGATCCGCGAGGTGGAAGCGCGCGTCAACGCCGAAATCCTCGCCAACACCGCGACCCAGGCGCGGGTGATGCCGATCGAGGCGGCGCAAAAGACCGGCGCGATGATGCTGTTCGGCGAGAAATACGGCGACGAGGTGCGGGTGCTCGACATCGGCAGTTCGCGCGAGCTGTGCGGCGGCACCCACGTCGCCCGCACCGGCGACATCGGCGCCTTCAAGATCCTGCTGGAAACCGGCGTCGCGGCGGGCATTCGCCGGGTCGAGGCGACCACCGGCACCGGCGTGCTCGCCTACCTCGGCGAAACCGAAAAGAACCTCGGTGCGATCGCGCAGCTGGTCAAGGCGCCGCCGACCGAAGCGGCCGAGCGCGTGGCGCAGCTGATGGAGCACAGCCGCGCGCTGGAAAAGGAACTCGACCGCCTCAAATCCAGGCTCGCCACGAGCCAGGGCGACGAACTGGTGCGGCAGGCGGCCGACATCAAGGGCGTGCGCGTGCTGGCGGCGCAGCTCGATGGCGTCGACGCCAAGGCGCTGCGCGAAACCGCCGACAAGCTGCGCGACAAGCTGAAGTCCTGCGCCCTGGTGCTGGGCACGGTAGCCGACGGCAAGGTGAGCCTGATCGCCGCGGTGACGCCCGACGTCACCGGAAAAATCAAGGCCGGCGAACTGGTGAATTTCGTCGCCAGCCAGGTCGGCGGCAAGGGCGGCGGCAAGCCCGACCTGGCGATGGCGGGCGGCAGCGAGCCGGGCCGGCTGCCGGCGGCGCTCGCCTCGGTGCAGGCCTGGGTGCAAGGCAAGCTAGCCTGATGGACGGGTACAGAATTTGCTCGGCTAGCTGTTAAGGTGTCCAGGAATGGCATTGTTCTCAAATAGACCGACATCATGAACTCACTGGCCAACAAATTCGTCTCGCAACTCGCTCGCCTTGCGCCTTTCGGCAAACGGGTCGACGATCCGCTGACCAGCATCAAGGCGGCGACGCGCTGGGTTGAAAACCTGCCCATCGGTGACGCGTTCAAGTGCCAGCAAGTCATATTCGACGCGCTCAAGCGCTTCAACGAGAACTCGACGCAATACACGAAAGATCGTCTGGCCGTCTTCATGCTGCTGGATGAAAAATCGCGCGACCTGCAGGACACGCTGGTGCGCCAGTATCTTCGCAACCCACGCATGTCGCGGGCGCAGGAAAGCCAGCTCTGGCATGCCGTGTATGGCCAGTATTGGGAAATTGCGCGCGGCTATCACACCTTCGTGTTGCACCTGGCCCGCGAAACGGACGGAAACCAGCACGATAAAAAAATGGTCCCGCTGATCACCCTGCGCGCCATCCGCATCTTTGGCCAGTTGCTGAAATGGCGGGCGATACGCTATCTGCCGGCAGGCGAGAAGCTCTGGCTGCGGCTGCACAATCTCTATCGCATCGCCGAAACCGGCGGCTTCCATCGACAGCCCCAGCGGGCTTACGCCGAAGACGCGTCCGATTGCAACTGCGAAACGGCGCACCTGCATATCCTGATGCTGAACCTGGCCAATTCCGGCACGCTTTATCCCAAGCAGCTCGACCTGCTCGACCGCTGGTTGTGCAGCTGGCACGGGATGCTCCAGCTGGATAGCGATTTCGACCCCGACATCCACAATTTTGCCGTCGACTTGTCGGCTGACCACGGCCCACGCCGGGTGCGCAAACCCGAACCGGACAAGCCCTTGCGTTTCTGGACCACGTCCGCCCTGCAGCAAAAACTGCAGGAAATACAAACCGCGCTGCAGCAAGGCAGCGTCCCCGCACATCAGGGATTGACGGAGAATGCCCGCACGACCGAAAGTCTTGAATTGCTTGAGCATCTTCAGCGCCAGTGGTCTTCACTGGCCCCCCGCGAACAACGGCGCGCCCCGCGCGAATCGGTCAAGCGGCTGGTCGATGTGACGCACGGCCTCAACGCCATCGTCAACCAGATCAAGGCCGCCAATACGCCCGCCAGGGCGTCGCCCTACGGCACCGGGCTCAATTACAACGAGGTCGACGATGTGCATGTGTACGGCTTCATCACCGAGCGCACCCGGGAACGCGTCTCGCACATGCATGCTCCGGCCATCGCGGCCTCGCCCGACGTCGAGCGCTGGGTGATGCACGACGAAAGCGAATGCGGCTACGGCGCCATCGTCGAATCGCGCGACAAGGACTGGCTGCGCGTCGGGGCCCTGATCGGCATCAAGCCGCATGAAGCCAGCGTATGGAAAATCGGCGTCGTGCGCCGCCTGTCGCGCGTCAACGACGACACCAGCTCGGTCGGCATCGAAACGCTGGCCGAAACGCCCACGCTGGCCATGCTGCAAGCCACCACGACGTCGGGCTATACCGTAAACGGACACGACAACAGCAGCGCCAGCCTGCCGCACGCCAGCCTGTGGCTGGCAAGCCGCGGCGGCGGCGACAGCGTGATTATCGATCCCGTCCATTTCATGCCCAGCCAGGTCTTTCAGGTTCACGGCATGCCTGAACGCATGTTCATCGCCCTGGGCAACCCGATTGAGCACTCGAAAGGCTGGATACGCGCCATCGCCGAACCCGTGAGCAGCTGACCCCCGGCCGCGAACGAAACCCGGTTTGCGGCATTCCCCTCGCCCGACCGGCCCATACCTGTTTAACTTTCACCAGGTCTCTGGCACAATCGTCGAAAATCCGACACGCGCAAAACAATCCCTCCGCATGTATGGAGCAAGCGCGAGTTCGGCGCCATTCGACCAGGAGGGTATGTGGCCCAAACCAATAAGCCTAGCTTGCTGATTGTCGACGACGATCCGCTGATTTCCGATACGCTCACCTATGTGCTGAGCAAAGACTTTGACATTTCGGCTGCCGAGTCGCGCGTCCAGGTGAAAAGCCTGCTGATGCAGCTGGACGAACCGCCGCAACTGGCCTTGGTGGATCTGGGCCTGCCGCCGCAGCCGCACAAGCCCGACGAAGGTTTTGCCCTGATCGCCGATCTGCTGGGCATCTCGCCCAGCATCAAGATCCTGGTGCTTTCCGGCCAGAGCGACGAAGCCAACGCGCGGCACGCGCGTGCGCTTGGCGCCATTGATTTCGTCGCCAAGCCCTGCGAGCCCGAACGCCTGAAGTCCCTGCTGTTCAACGCCCTGCTGGTGCAGAATGCCGAGCGCACTGCCGACAAGGCCCCCGCCCCGACCAAGGATTCCGGCATCGTCGGCGACAGCCTGGCGATGGACAAGCTGCGCCAGCAGATCAAGCAATACGCCGCGGCGCCCTTCCCGGTGCTGATCGAGGGCGAATCCGGCAGCGGCAAGGAGCGTGTCGCGTCCAGCCTGCACCAGTTGTCGCCGCGCGCGGCCAAGCCCTATCTGGCGCTCAACTGCGCGGCGATTTCGCCGACCCTGGTCGAGCCCACCCTGTTCGGCTACGCCAAGGGGGCCTTTACCGGCGCCACCAGCGCGCGTGCCGGCTATTTCGAGGAAGCCGAAAACGGCACCCTGTTCCTCGACGAGATCGGCGAACTGCCGCTGGAACTGCAGGCCAAGCTGCTGCGCGTGCTGGAAAACGGCGAGTACCAGCGCGTCGGCGAAACCCAGCCGCGCTTTTCCAACGCCCGCGTGGTGACCGCCACCAACCGCGACCTGCGCGCCGAAATCAAGGCCGGCCGCTTCCGCACCGACCTCTACCACCGGCTGTCGGTGTTCTCCATCGCGGTGCCGCCGCTGCGCGAAATGGGTGAGGACAAGCTCACCCTGCTCAACCACTTCCGCGATTTCTACGCCCGCGAAGCCAGGAGCCAGCCGTTCTCGCTCGATGCCCGCGCGCAGCAGATGTGGGCGGACTACCACTTCCCCGGCAACGTGCGCGAACTGCGCAACATCGCCATCCGCCTGACCACCAAATATCCCGGGATGGCGGTCAACGCCCAGCAGCTGGAAGACGAACTCGATACCGACCAGGCCTATCCGCAGGAAATCCCGCTCGCCAGCGACGGCAAGGCGCTGATCGAACTGGCGCGCAAGCAGCTGCAGACGCTGGCCAATTTCAACCTCGACGTCACCCTTCGCCAGTGGGAAAAATCCTACGTCGAGGCCGCGCTCAACATGACCCACGGCAACCTGTCGCAGGCAGCCAAGCTCTTGGGCATCAACCGCACCACGCTGTATAGCCGCATGCAGACCTACGGCAGCGAATAAGCCTCTGTGTACCTTGACTATTTCGGTCTGAAGGAAGCGCCCTTCCGCATCACGCCGAATACCGAGTACTGGTATGCCGGCGGCCAGCGCGGCGAGATGCTCGCCGCGCTGCTCTACGCCATCGGCCAGGGCGAGGGCATCGTCAAGGTGGTGGGCGAAGTCGGCAGCGGCAAGACCATGCTGTGCCGCAAGCTGGCCGCCCAGCTGCCCGACAGCGTCGACAGCGTCTATCTCGGCAATCCCACCCTGTCGCCCGACGACATGCTGGCGGCGATCCTGGCCGACCTCGGCATCGACGCGCCCGAGGCCGGGCGGCAGGCCCGGCTGGCGCAGCTCGATGCCACCTTGCTGGCCCGCCACTCGGCCGGGCGGCGCGTGGTGGTGTTCGTCGAGGAGGCGCAGGGCATCGCGCTCGACAATCTGGAATTCCTGCGGCTGCTGACCAACCTGGAAACCGCGACCGACAAGCTGCTGCAGATCGTGCTGTTCGGCCAGCCCGAGTTCGATGCGCTGCTGGCCGATCCGCGCATCCGCCAACTGAAGGACCGCATTACCCTGAGCCTGAATCTGTCGCCGCTGACCGAATCCGAAGTGGCCGCTTACCTGCGCGCACGGCTGGCGGTGGCCGGCTATCGCGGCCCCGATCTGTTTGCGCCGGCACTGATCGCGCGCATGACGCAACTGTCTGGCGGCCTGTCCCGCCGCATCAACGTGCTGGCCGACAAAACCCTGCTGGCGGCCTATGCCGGTCAAACCCATACGCTCGCGCCGGCCCATCTCGATGCTGCGGCGGGCGACGCAGAAATGCAGCCATTCCAACAGCAGTCCCCCACGCCCCACACGCTACGCTGGGCGTGGCTGAGCGCCGGGCTGGCGGCCGCGCTTGGCCTGCTTGCCTTTGCCGCCTGGCAGGCGCCGTCGCCATCCGCCTCGCTGCCCGCGCCCCCCCCGCCCCAGACCGCTCGACCTTCCGCCGCACCCGCTCCCCCCGACGTCGCCGACCTGGCCCGGCAAACCCGGCGCTGGCTCGTCACCGCCGCGCCCGGCACCCATGTCATCCAGCTCGCCTCGGCTAAAGAAGCGGCGCAGGCAGCCGTATTATTGGGGAGCCTGAGTGCCGCCACGCCGCAGCCGGTCCGGGTACTGCACGGCCTGAGCCGAGGGGCGCCCGCCTGGATGATCCTGGCAGGCGAGTTTCCCGACCGCGAGACGGCGATGGCGGCCCTGCGTACATTGGCCGCCCCGTCCGGGAGCACACCGTTTCTACGCACGGTCGGCAAAATGCGCACCGTAGTCTTACCAACAGGATGATGAATGCTGTGTTGAAACGCTCTGTATCGACGGGTCTGACGCTGGTTGGTCTCGCGCTGTTGGGAGGATGCGTGCCGCCGCAGGCGTTCGACACCTCGCCCGGCCACATCGGCCAGCCCACCCAGCCCGCGATGCCGATCGCCCCGCCGCCCGCGCCAGTGAAGGCCGCGCCTGCGCTGGTTCCGCCCAGGCCGAGCGCGCCGGCGCCGACCTATACCGTGGTGGTCAACGACGTGCCGGTGAAAGACCTGCTGTTTTCCATCGCGCGCGACACCCAATACAACATTGATCTGCATCCGGGGATTTCCGGAAACGTCTCGCTCAATGCGGTGCAGGAACCGCTGCCCGCCATCCTCGACCGCATCGCGCGACAGGCCAACCTGCGCTACGAAATGAACGGCCGCACTGTGTCGATCATGCCGGACTCGCCCTACCTGAAAACCTACAAAATGAATTACGTGAATCTATCGCGTAATACGGCTTCGAGCATTGGCGTCGCTTCGCAAATCGCCGCTACAGGTTCCAGCGATATCTCTCAAACCAGCGGGGGCGCCACATCCGCGGGAAACAACTCCAATACCAGCGTCATCACCACCTCCAACAACGACTACTGGGTGGCACTTAAAGACAATCTTGTGAACATTCTGTATGCCACCAAAGTCGAGCAAAAGAAGTCGGAAGAACGCGCGGAGCGTGCGGCTTCAGTCGAGCACACCCTCCTCCGAGAGCTATATCGGAAAACGGACCAAGCCGATATCGTCGAGCCCAGAAGGTATGTGGATGGAAGGGACACGGATCGAGTTCGCGCAGCCATTCCGCAAAGCGCTGCGCCACAACCAGGCGATAGCGAGCGTGAGGTCATTGTGAATGTCATCGCGGGCACAGTTTCGATTTTTGCAACGGAACGCCAGCACCGGCTCGTACGCGAGTATCTCGACACGGTTTCCAACGCATCGCAGCGCCAGGTGCTGATCGAGGCCACCATCGTCGAGGTCACGCTCAAGGACCAATACCGTGCCGGCATCGACTGGTCGAAAGCCCTGCAAGGCACCACCGGCTGGGCCATCAACACCCTCGGCGGCGGCACCAACGCACTGGCCGGCTCGCTGACGCCTTTCATCCAGGCCACCTACACGAATACGGGCAGTAACGGCTTCACCGCGGCGATCGACCTGCTGGAGTCCTACGGCAACACCAAAGTGCTTTCCAGCCCCAAACTGATGGCGCTGAACAACCAGACCGCGATGCTGAAAGTGGTCAACAACCTGGTGTATTTCTCGGTCGAAGTTACCCCCGCCAGCTACTCAGACGGGTCTCTAACATCGCCAGCCGTATACACGACCACGGCGCACGCCGTCCCGGTCGGCATCGTGATGTCGGTGCTGCCGCAGATCAGTGAAAACGGCATGGTCTCGCTCACCGTGCGCCCCACCATCTCACGCAAGGTGGGCGATGTGTCCGACCCCAACCCTGAATTAAAGGATGTCGCCAACCTCGTTCCCGTCATTCAGGTGCGCGAAATGGAATCGCTGCTGCAAGTCCGTAGCGGTCAGACGGTAATGCTCGGCGGCCTGATCCAGGACGACACCAACAACGCCCGCGACGGCATTCCCGGCCTGTCGCGCCCGGAAGGCATCGGCGCCGTATTCGGCCAGCACGAGCGCATCAACAGCCAGACCGAGCTGGTGATCTTCCTGCGCCCCATCGTAGTGTCCAGCCCCACGCTGGAAAGCGATGAATTGCGCCGGTTCCAGCACCTGCTTCCCGGCACCGTACGGAGCACACCTTGAGCCTGCTGCTCAAAGCGCTGAAACAGGCCGAAGCCGCCAATGCGGACAAGTCCGGTTCAGGCAACCGCGATGAGGGCGACCTCGAACTGGAACCCCTGGACGCGCCCGGCGTCGGCCAGGCGCGCGAATGGGTAGAGCCGCCGGGCCTGCTGCTCGGCGGCAGCGGGGCCGAGCCCGAGCCACGCCGCGCACCGGCTTTCCGCTGGCCGCAACTCTCGCTGGTGCCGCTCGTCGCCCTGCTGGCGGTGCTGGTCGCGCTGGGCTACGGGATTTATCTTTACTTTGCCCTGCAGCCCCCCGCTGCGGTTGCGCCCGCGCCTGAAACCGCCGCGGCGCCCGTTGCGCCACCCGCCACCCCAATCCATCCCGCTGCCGAGCCCGCTGCTCCAGCGATCCAGCTCCCGACCGTCACCGAACCCGCGCCCGCGCCCGCTTCACCCGCGTTGTCGCAGCCCGCTTCCGCGGCCGGGACGTCCGCCGAGGTCGCGCCCGCGCGCAGCGCCCCTCGCACAGCCGAACCCGTTCGCCCCCCCGCCGCCGCACTGCCGCTGTTCCAGCCCGATGCGCAAACCGCCCTGCTCGACCAGGCTTACGCCGCCTATCGGGGCGGCGCCCTGACCGAGGCGCAGCGGCTCTACACCCAGGCCGCCGCCCGCGGGCCCAGTGTGGATGCGCTGCTGGGACTGGCGGCGATCGCCAGCATGCAAGACCGCGAGACGGATGCGCAGCGCCTGTATCGCGAGGTGCTCGATCTCGACCCGCGCAATGCCGCCGCCCAGGGCGCCCTGCTCGACCTGCTCGGCAACACCGACAGCCAGGCAGCCGAAAGCCGCCTGAAAACGCTGATCGAACGCGACCCCAGCCCGCATCTTTACCAGACGCTCGGCAACCTCTACGCCGGGCAGGCGCGTTGGAACGACGCCCAGGCCGCCTACTTCGAAGCCTGGCGCGGCGCACCGGATCACGGCGATTACGCCTTCAACCTGGCGGTCAGCCTCGACCAGCTGCGCCAGTATCCGGCGGCGCTGACGTATTACGAAAAAGCGCTCGCCAGCGGCGGTGCGCACCGCTTCGACCGCGCCCAGGCCGAAGCGCGCGTGCAGCAGCTGAAGTCGCTTCGGTAAGAACACTCGCATGGAGCGCAGAAAAAAACTCCGGATGGGAGAGACCCTGGTCTCGCAGGGGCTCATCACCCTCGACCAGCTGCGCATCGGCCTGAAGGACAAGAAAACGACCGGCCTGCCGATCGGCCGCCAGCTGGTCGCGTTGGGCTTCATGACCGAGGCGGTGTTGCGCGACCAGCTCGCCAATGCGCTCGGCAGCCAGGGCATCGATCTCGCCCAGGTAGTGGCCGACCCCGAAGCGCTGCAGCTGGTGCCCGAGGAATTCGCCCGCCGCCACCATCTGCTGCCGATCGCGCATGATGCCGCGCGCAACGTGCTGACGCTGGCGACCACCGACATGTTCAACGTGGTCGCGCTCGACCAGCTGCGCGCCGCGCTCGGCGGCCAGCTCGAAATCGACACCCTGCTGGCGGCCGAAGCGCAGTTGCTGGAATGCATCGACAAGTTCTACGGTTTCGACCTCTCGCTCGACGGCATCCTGCGCGAAATCGAAACCGGCGAAGTCGACTACGCCAGCCTCAACCCCGACACCGAGGAATATACCCAGCCGGTGGTGCGGCTGGTCGGCGCGCTGCTCACCGACGCGGTGAAGCGCGAATCCTCCGACATCCACTTCGAACCCGAGCACGCCTTCCTGCGCATCCGCTACCGCATCGACGGCGTGCTGGAGCAGATCCGCAGCCTGCACAAGACCTACTGGCCGGGCATCCTGGTGCGGCTGAAGGTGCTGTCCGGCATGAACATCGCAGAGACGCGCGCGCCGCAGGACGGCCGCATGTCCTTGACGCTGAACGGCCGTCCGATCGATTTCCGCGTGTCGTCGCAGCCCGGCATCCACGGCGAAAACCTGGTGCTGCGCATCCTCGACCGCGAAAAATCCATCATGCCGCTGGAACAGATGGGCTTCACCGCCGATGCCCTGCGCGAACTGAAACTGATGATGGCGCGACCCGAAGGCATCCTGGTCGTCACCGGCCCGACCGGCTCCGGCAAGACCACCACGCTGTATTCGATGCTGTCGCATCTGAACGACGAAACCGTCAACATCATGACGCTGGAAGACCCGGTCGAGTACCCGGTCACCCTGATGCGCCAGAGCTCGGTCAACGAAACGCTCAAGCTCGACTTCGCCAACGGCATCCGCTCGATCATGCGGCAGGACCCCGACATCATCCTGGTCGGCGAAATCCGCGACAAGGACACCGCTGAAATGGCCTTCCGCGCCGCGATGACCGGCCATCAGGTGTTCACCACCCTGCACACCAACTCCGCGCTCGGCGTGTTCCCGCGCCTGATGGACATCGGCATCCAGCCCGGCATCCTGTCCGGCAACATCATCGGCGTCGTCGCGCAGCGCCTGGTGCGCAAGCTGTGCCCGCACTGCCGGGAGGCCTACATGCCGGACGAAGACGAAGCGCGCATTCTCGGCACCGACCCGGCCCAACCGCCGTGGATCTTTCGCGCCACCGGCTGTCCGGCATGCAGCAACAAAGGCTACAAAGGCCGCCTTGCCCTGATCGAGCTGTTGCGGATGGACCCCGAACTGGACGAACTGGTCGCCGACCACGCGCCGCTGCACGAAATCCGCCGCGCCGCGCTCGAGCACGGCTATCACCCGCTGGCCGAAGACGGCGTCAAGCGCGTGCTCGATGGCGTGACCTCGCTGGCGGAAGTGGCGCGGGTGGTGGATTTGACAGGGCGGGTGTGATGAGGGGTCAGGGGGGGGGAGGTAGGGGGGGGGGGTGCGGCGGGTGTGGTCTTGGGCGTGTTTGTCTAATAGGGGTTTGTTTTGGGGGGGCTGGGCTGGGGGGGCGGCCCCGCGCCGTATTAATACACCAACCGGGGCGCCGCCCCACAAAGCCACCCTGATCCCTGAACCC
>JAJPEP010000014.1 GCA_021166845.1 Thiobacillus sp. | reverse complement strand
GGGGCGGGGCGGGGGGGGGGGGGGCCCCCGTTGGGGGGGTCGGGGCCGGTGTTGGGGGGGGGGGGTTGGGGGGGGGGGTTGTGGGGTGGGGGTTTGGGGGTCGGGGGGCCGGGGGCCGGGGGCCTGGGGTCGGGGCCCGGGGGCCAGGGGGAGAGGAAAGAGGTACCCCGCATTGCGGCTCCTTACCCCTTACGCCTTACGCCTCACCAAAACAGGATTATCCCACGGCCGGCGTGCGTGCTTGCTGGATCAGGTGGGTGAGCAGGGCCCGCAGTTTGGCGGGGCGCAGCGGCTTGTGCAGCAGCGGGAAGCCGGCCTGGCTGATGCGCAGGATGGTGTCGGGCGCGGTGTCGCCGGTGACCACGATGGCAGGGATGCCTGGGCCGTATTTCTGCCGCAGGCGGACGATGACTTCGATGCCGTCGGTGTCGCCGGGCAGGCGGTAGTCCGACACGATGATGTCGGGCACGCGGGCGAGGCCATCGAGCCATTGCTCGGCTTCGGCGGCGCTGTGCGCGGTGACCAGGTCGATATTCCAGTTGTCGAACAGCTCGGCCATGCCGCGCAGGATCGCACTTTCGTCGTCGACCAGCAGCACCAGGGCGTCGGCCGGGATTTGTTCGGGTGCGCCAGCGGTGATGGGGGGCTGGATCAGCCGGGCGTCGCCGCACGGCACATCGATGCTGAACATCGAGCCATGGTCCGGGCGCGAGCGCAAGTCGATCCGGTGCCCCAGCAGCCGGCCCAGGCGCGAGACGATGGCGAGCCCCAGCCCCAGTCCTTTGCTGCGGTCGCGCGCCGGGTTGTGGAGTTGCACGAATTCCTGGAACACGCTTTCCTGCTGGTCCGGCGGGATGCCGCGCCCGCTGTCGATCACGCTAAGACGCACCATGTCGCCGCGGCGGCGGCAGGCCACCAGCACGCCACCATCGTCGGTGTAGCGGATGGCGTTAGCGATCAGGTTGACCAGGATGCGCTCGATCAGCAGCGGATCGCTGTACAACGCGATGTCGCAGGGACGAAAGCGCAACCGCAGACGTTTTTCTGCCGCCACTGCGCCGAACTGCTGTTCAAGTTCCCGCAGCATCTTCTGCAGCGGGAAATGCACCGGGTGGACTTCGATGGCGCCTGCATCCAGCCGTGAAATATCCAGCAGTGCATTCAACAGCAAGGTCATCGCCGCGGTGGAGGCTTCGATGTTTTCGATCAGGGTTAGCGCTTCGGTCTGGTGGTTGCGCGCCTTCAGCGCGGTGGCAAACAGCGACAGCGCATGCAGCGGCTGCCGCAGATCGTGGCTGGCGGCGGCGAAGAAGCGTGTCTTCGCGTGATGGGCGCGCTCGGCCATCTCTTTTTTGGCGGCGAGATCGGCGGTGGCCTCGCGAATGCGCTGCTCCAGTTCGCTGCGGTGCGCCTGCAGGGCCTCTGCCATGTTGTTCACCCCGGTCGCCAGCGTGCCGACCTCGCCCGTCGGCGGCAACTGCGTGCGCACCGTGAGGTCGTGGCGCGCCAGCCGTCCCACCACCTGCCCGACATGCCGCAACTGTCCTGCCAGCCGGTTGGACAGTCGCCAGGCCAGCGCACCCGTGAGCGTCAGCGCCACCAGCATCAGCAGCGCGGCGTGGATCAGGGTGTCGCGCTTGAAGGCGCCGATCTGGTCGAGCGAAACCCCGACTTCCACATGCCCCAGGAGGCTGTCGACCGGGGCGGCGTCGGTGGCGTAGGGCGGGTCGTCGTTGAAATCGGCGGCAGGCAGACGAATCTCGCTGCGCTGCGTGTAATGGGCGTGCGGGAGGGCGGCATGAAGGCGGTCGCCTGTGCCGGCGATCATCTGCCCGCGTGCGTCGGACGCGCGGGCAAAGGCCAGTTGGCTATTTGCGGACTCGGTTTTGAGCAGCGCATCCACCCGCGCCAGGTCGCCGCTGATCAGCGCATACGGCAAGGCTTCGGCCAGGTGGCGCGCCGCATTGGCGGCGCGCGCGTGCAGCGCGTTTTCCGCGGTGGCGAGGGTCTGGGTGGTGAAATACGCCGCCATTCCGAACTCGGCCAGCAGGGCGGGCAGCAGCGCAATCACCAGCATCCGGCTGCGGATGCTGGAAAGAGCCAGCCGCCTGGACAGGGTCCGCGGGAAATTCACGGGACGTGGGTCCGCCGCAGCACGGTCTGCGCAAACAGGCTGGGGTAATCGTGGGCGTCGACGATCTCGACCGGCGGTTCCAGTTGCGAAAGCACCTGCCTCCCCTCCTCGCGCATCAGCGGGTGGTCGTCGGCCAAGAGGGTTTTCAAGTGGGCGCTCCCTGCATGGCCGGGATTCTAGCGCCCCATGCGATTTCGTGTGCGGCGGATTGGGGCGTCGGCTTCAAGGCGGTTTGCCCGACCGGGTGCGGTCCTTCAGCCCGGTCTATCCTTCGCTGGCAAAGCGCGCTCGTTCGGGACTTCCCGGCACGCCACCAGCGCCGGGTCGTCGAAATGGTCGATCAGGATGCGCTTGACCCGCAACTGCCAGAGGCGGCCGAATTCGGTTGCTTCTGCGGCGCTTGCCGTGCCTGCAAGCAATTTCGGCATCAACTTCTGCAGTTCGGGTGGGGCAGGCACGACTTCAGGATGGTAGGCGACCGCCACGCGCGCGCCCGAATCGCTCCGGGTGAAGCAGAGTTCGGCGTCGATTGCGGCCCCGAACCGCAGCAGATTGCGGCGGTTGAAGCGGCCCGCCAGCCCCTTGAACCCGCCTTCGCCTGCCGCGCCGGTGAGCAGGCTGGCCACGGCGGCGGTGACGCCGACAACGCCATCCGCCTGCGCGGCGCTCAGTTCGATCCGGATGCCGCCGCGCTCGGGAAGGCCGTCCGGATAAAGCCTCGCCAGCGCCTTCAGGGTCATGAGGTAGGCGCCCGCCACGGTGGGGCAGGAATGCCCGGCGAGTTTGACCGCGTCGGTGTAGCCGTATTCGATCCGGCCGTTTTCCGCGGCGCCGAGCAGTTCGGCCAGGGGGTCGTGCAGGGTGAGGCGCGGCACGGCAGCAAAAAATTCCGGAAAGCTCATGACGGACTCCTTTTTTGAATGACGAAAGCCTGCAGCAGCGCGGCGGCGGCCTGCAGCAGAAACCAGATCAGCGTGGCCGCGTCCAGCAGCAGGCCCCACTCGCGGCCCAATCCGGCCGCGATTCCGCCCAGGCAGAACAGCACGGCCCGGACGCCGCCGTAGCGTCCCAGGCGGGCGCGCAACCGGGCATGCCAGTCGCTCTGGATGCCCGGACGCAGCCAGACCGGCAACAACTGGCTGGCCGCGCCAGACACCAGCGGCAGCATGAAGCCGCCGACGAAGGCCAGCGCCGGTTGGGTGGCGCGAAACCCGCCCTCCGCAGCCAGCGAGGTCATGGCGCCAAAAATCAGGCTGAGGGCGAATCCGGTCAGCGCGGCGGCGAGCAGCGGTGCAGCGCCGTGCAGGGCGAAAATCTCGGTACGATAAAGCCGCAGCCAGCTTGTTCCCAGCCGCGTAAGCGGGACCGCCCACAAGGCTCCGCCGATCCAGGCGAGCGGGCCGAACCAGGCCGCGCCGATGGCGACCAGCAGGGTGCCGGCGGTCGCCCACGGCAGATCGCGGCGCAGCCGCGGGCCGACTTCGGGGTCGGGCCTGCCGGCGACGGTCGGCAGCAGCACCGCGAGGGTGCTCACGGCGGTCAGCCCGACGAAGCCGAGCGTGTTGAGATGCAGATGGAGGCGGTGCAGGGCAATCGCCTGCCGCGGCCAGGCCGCACCGGCGAGGATGGCAAGCAGGGCCAGCATGAGACAGGCCAGTGCGGCGTCGTACCAGGCCAGGCCAGGGTGCGGCCGGCCCAGCATCTCGGTGCGGCGGCGCCGGCTCCAGGCGAGCAGCGCGCTGGCCGCGGTCAGCGCCAGCAGCGCGCCCGCATAACGCCCCCAATACAGGCTGGGCATGCTGAGCGCGCCCACCACCAGCGCGCCGCCGGCCAGCGCCAGAACGGGGATGCCGAGCAGTCCGGGAGCAGCGGCACGGGTGCGGGTGAGCACCGGGATGAAGTGACTCATGGCGCCGAAGATCAACGGCATGGCCCCTACCGCCAGAATCAGGTGCAGGACGGCGGCGCGTCCTGCGTGAGGCGCCCACAGCAAGGCCGCGGCAAACGCGACCAGTGCAACGAACACCTGCGCCGGCAGCACCGGCGGCCTTAGCTGCGGATGAAGTCGATCACGATTTCCCCCGGGTTGCGCAGCAGGTACTGGATTTCAACGGCGTCGCCATAGCGGGCGCGCAACTGGTCGAGCAGCGGCAACGGGTCGTGATCGTTGACGAAGCGCATACGCTCGCCCGAATTCAGCGCGTCCAGCGCACCGAAAATGGCTGCGTGGCGGAAACGCTTGGCGATTCCGCGCGCGTCGAAGGGGTAGATGTTGTCCTGGCGAAGATGGAGGTGGGTACTCATGGCAGTCGTCCTGTAGATGTAAATGGAATGCATATTATAAACACAGGATGCCATTTCATCGGGCCTATAATATGTTTTTTAATTGCATCTAAAGTCCGCCACCATGCAGCTCACCCGCTTCACCGATTTCTCTCTGAGGGTGCTGATCCACCTGGGAAGCCATCCCGACGCACTGGCCACGGTGGCGGGGATGGCCGCGGAGCATGGCATTTCCCGCCATCACCTGACGCACGTGGTGCATCAGCTGGGCCTCAAGGGCTACATCGAAACGACGCGCGGCAAGGGCGGCGGTTTCCGCCTGGCGCGCAGCCCCGAGCTGATCCGGATCGGCGATGTGGTGCGCGATATGGAGACGGGGTTCGAGCTCGCCGAGTGCTTCCGGCCGGGCGAATCCGCGTGCCGCCTGATGCCGGGCTGCGCGCTCAAGTCCATCCTGGCGGAAGCCGGCCACGCCTTTCTGTCCAGCCTGGATCGCTACACCCTGGCCGATTTGCTGCCCGCCCAGCTTTGACCGGGCGGCGGATGCCGCTGCCGAGACTATGGCCGCTCAGGGCGGCAGCGCGATTTTCTGGTCGACGCTGAACTGGTAGTCCAGGAATACCTGCTCCGCGCTGAGAACCTGATAGCTGCCGTCCGGCAGGCGCCGGGTGGTGTCCTTGAGCCGGTAGGTGGTTTGGCCGCAGGTCCAGCAGTCGAAGTTGCGCATGTGGGTGCACAGGCAGGTCTTGTCCATGACCTTCACCTTCTTCGCGCCCGGGTGCAGCTCCACTTCTCGGTTGTAGGCGTCGATATAGCTGCAGCGGCCGCTGGCGTCGAGCAGGTAGCCGTAGGCCTCGCAGTTGGGGCGGATGCCGGCGCCGATCGCCGGGCTGCCCTTGAGCATGCGCATCGGGTAGCCGGTCGGCGAGATGGTGTTGACTTCGATGTCTTCTTCGCTGGCCTTGAAGTATTCCTGCTTGACCTTGGCCGGCAGGCCGCATTCCCTGGTGACGGTGAAGCGCGTGGCCACCTGCGCGGCCGCCACGCCCTGTTCGAGGAAGGATACGGCATCGCTGCCGGTGAAAATGCCGCCGGCGGCGATCACCGGGATATCGAGATGCTCGGTTTTGAGGAACGCCTGCACCTCGGCGACGAGGGTGCGCAGATCGTACTTCGCCCAGTCCAGGCCGAAGCCGAGGTGGCCGCCGGCGAGCGGCCCTTCCACCACGACAAAGTCCGGCAGCCGCTGCAGCCGCGCGTTCTTGCGCAGGAACATCCCCAGCGCCCGCGCCGAAGAGACGATGATGCCGAGCCTGGCGTCGCGAAAGCGAGGGTGGTCCTCGATCAGCGCGAACGAGCCGAGATGCAGGCCGGCGCTGAGCGTGATGCCGTCGATGCCGGCGTCGAGCGCGGCCGACAGGCGTACCCGCAGCGTTTCGCGCGGCGCATTCATGGTCAGCTTCTCCATGCAATTGATGAAGATCATGCCGTCGCCCCGCTTGGCCTCCATGGTCCGGCTCACATGGTTGCGCGTGGCCTCTTCGAGCACCGCGAGGTTGAAATGCACGTCGGACTTGTCGCTGCTGGCGACGTTGGCCTTGTATTTTTTCAGCTTCTCGCTGACAAATTTGGTGCCGTAGCGCCGGTCTGACACGGACTGCACCAAAGCGTCGGAGATATGGCCGATACCGCCGAGACGCGCCACTTCGAGCGCCAGCTCGGCGGTCGAAATGTCCACTCCCATGCCGCCGACGACGATCGGCACCAGTTCCTGCTTGCCGAAGCGCAGGCGGAAATCATCCACGCGTTTCATACTGACCCTCTGGTTTTCGTTGACTGGCCCGGCCGGCGAGCGTGCCCGGGGGCAAAGATTATTGCGGGAACGCCGGCATGTCGTCAGGCCGCGACTCAACAGCTTGAATAACGAAATATTGTATCCGCACGCCGCCTGGATGGCACCGGAAAGATTCCTTGCGGCCGGTCGGAAGGCCTGCGGCGACATTTCAAGACTTCATGATCCACTTGCATAAAAAGCGAGGTTGTCTTATATAATCGCCTGAACATGTGATCGATCGATCATGTGTCCTGTACCCATCACATCCTGGAGAATCCGCATGAAAAAAATCCTGTTTACCCCGTTGATACTGGCTGCCTGTCTCGTTTCGACCGGCCTTGCGGCAGCTGAAACACCAAAACCCGCAGCGCCCATGCCTGCCGAAATGCAGAACATGATGAAGGTCTTCACCCCGGAAATGCGCCAGAAGGTGATGGCGCTGTCGCCTGAACTGAAGGGCACCATCGTGAAACTGCATGCGGGCCATCCGCGTCGCGCCAAGGAAACGAATCTGCGCCAGATCATGCATGAAATCCTGTCCGAGTATCAGAGCATCGCCTCGGCAGTGGCGACCGACAACGCCGAGCAGGCAGCCGAAGCTGCGCGCCGCCTGGCCAGTCACCGCATCCCCAAGGGCGGCTTGCTGCCTTATTTCCCGCTGGACAAGGTCAACGACAATGATTTGGGGGTGCTGCCCGCGATGAACACGGCCGTCGAGGGCAGCGCGCTCAAGCTGGCGGAAGCCGCGGATGCGGGCAACATGGCGTTAGCCGCCTCCTACATGAGCGACATCATGACCGGATGCGTTGCCTGCCATCAGAAATTCCGCGGCGTGCCCGGCGTTTCGGCCAACCTGATGACCCCCATGTCCAAGTAATACCCAACCCAATTAGTGGAGATTTGAATAATGAAAAAGCAACTTTTATCGGCTGCCGTATCGGCTGCCCTGGTGGTAATGGCTCACAGCGCCCACGCCACCAACGGCGACCAGATGCTGGGCGTCACCGCCACCCAGTGGGGCATGGGCGGCGCCATCGTGGCCGCACCGCAGGATGCGTCGACCATTCTGTATAACCCCGCCGGCCTAGCCACCCTGGGCATCAAGGACGTGCGTTTCGACATGGGCGTGGGCGTGCTCAACCCACCGCGTCAGGCCAATGACCAGGACAGCGATTCCGATTACTACCTGATGCCGGCGGGCGCGGTTGCTTTCAACGTCAATGACAAGCTGTTCCTGGGCCTCAACATGGGCGGCGTTTCCGGCAGCGGGGTTGATTTTGCAGACGTGAAGCCTTTACTTAGCGGCACGCAGGCAGTCGTCACCACCAAGCAGTCCTACAAGATTGCCCCCGGCTTCGCCTACAAGGTCAGTGACCAGCTTTCGGTCGGCGCCGCGCTGCAGATCGGCTACCAGAGCCTTGCGATTCACAACAACAGCTTCACCCTGCCCCAGACCCAGGTCTATGGAGCAGGCATGAACGCCGGCTTGATCTACAAGGTCAACAATGCAGTGCAGGTGGGCGCAAGCTGGACCAGCAAGACCAGCATGGACGAGTTCCAGTGGAACAGCACCACCGGCCCTTACAGCATGACCCTGGACATGCCGCAAATCTTTGCGCTGGGCGTGGCGTTCAAGCCCATGCCGGGATTGCTGATCGAGGCCGATGTGAAGCACATCGGCTTCAGCGATGTGCTGGGCCAGGTTCCCTTCCAGACCCCAGGCGGGCTGAGCAGCATGAACTTCGGCTGGGACGACCAGACTGTGTATGCCATCGGGGTGCAGAAAGAGATCAACGACAAGACCACGGTGCGTGCTGGCTTCAACTATGGCAAGTCTCCCATCGGTGCGGAAGACGTGGACAACAACATCGGCTCGCTTGCGATTACCGAGAAACATCTCTCGCTCGGCATTACGCGCAAATTCAACGACAAGGTATCAGGATCGCTTGCCTACACTCACGCCTTCCATAACGAGATCACCTCGAATACAGGAACTAACACCACGATCGAACTGGAACAGAACATTGTCAATCTGCAGGTTAGCTACAAGTACTGATCGGAACGCCCGGCCGCACGGCCGGATCCCCAGCATTTCCCGCCTTTTTGAGGCGGTTCACTAATTGGAGTTTCTCATGACTGTAGACCGAATCGTGCATCTGATGGCAGGCCTGATGGTGCTGCTCAGCATCGCCCTGGCCCATTTCACCAACAACCCAGCCTGGCTCTGGCTGACCGCCTTTGTCGGCGCCAACCTGGCGCAAAGCGGCGTGACCGGCTTCTGCCCGCTGGCGTTCATGCTCAAAAAATCCGGCGTCAAAGAAGGCAGCTGTTGTTCCTGATTTGATGTGAAGGCTGCCCTTTCGGCAGCGGCCATTCGCGCTGCTGCCGTTTCTTGTTCCGGATGCGCCCAATGTTGTCCAGCCTGGATGGTATGTATTATTTCGCTTGCCGGTATTGCTTTGGGCGCCAAAACACAGTGTCTGTAAAGAAAAGAAAATCCGCAGAAGTTCGCCGCAACGACATCATCGAGGCGGCCATGGACATCATTCGTCATGAAGGCGTGGGCAAGCTCACCACCCGAACGTTATCCAAGGCGGTCGGCATCGCGCAACCCACCCTGTTTCTCCACTTCGGCAACAAGAGCCACATCCTGGTCGCGCTGGTGGACACCATTCAGGAGCGTCTGCAGATGGGAATGGCCGGGCTCGGCCTGGCGCAGATGACGCCGCTGGAGCGCCTGAAGGCGGTCATCCGCGCCCATTTGAATTTCATCCAGCAGCAACCGGGCATACCCCGCCTGCTGTTCTCGGAAGCCTTGCAAAGCGGCGACCCCATTTTTCGCGACCGTATGAACGAACTGGTGATGTTCTTCCTGAATTTCATTGCCGGCCTGATCGCCGCCGCGCAGGAGGAGGGGGAAATCCGTCCGGACATCGTTCCCCAGCAGAACGCCTGCATTCTGATCGCGGCAGTGCAGGGACTGGCTTTCCGCTGGATCCTCTCCGACCATCGCTTCGATCTGGCGGAGCAGGCCGATGCCGTCATCATGACCTTTATAGAAGGCTGGTCGCCGCGGGTATAAGGCTTGCCCAAGGGCCCGTTCCGGCGCGGATCGCAAGGCGCGGCCGCGGGCCGTGATCGCCTTCTCGGTCATCGCCGGCGTCGACCCCAAGGGCGGTCTCTACGCCTCGTTCTGTATCGCGGTGGTGATCGCCTTCGTCGGCGGCCGCCCCGGCATGATTTCCGCCGCCACCGGCGCCATGGTGCTGCTGATGGTCACCCTGGTCAAGACGCACGGCCTGGAATACCTGCTGGCGGCCACCCTCCTGACCGGCGTGCTGCAGATCGGCGCCATCCGCACCGTGGGCGACATGGGCGAGCTGCCGGATACGCTGCCGATCTTCCTCTGGCCCGAGGCGCCGCTCACCTTCGAGACGCTGGCGATCGTCTTTCCGTACTCGATTTCACTGGCGGTGGTCGGCCTGCTCGAATCGATGATGACCGCGACCATCATCGATGACCTCACCGACACCACCAGCGACAAGAACCGCGAATGCAAGGGCCAGGGCATCGCCAACATCGTCTCCGGCCTGGTCGGCGGCATGGCGGGCTGCGCGATGATCGGCCAGTCGGTGATCAACGTGAAGTCCGGCGGCCGCACGCGCCTGTCGACTTTCGCGGCGGGTGCGTTCCTGCTGCTGATGGTTGTCTTCCTCGGCGACTGGGTCGCGCGGATTCCGATGGCCGCGCTGGTTGCGGTGATGATCATGGTCGCGATCGGCGCCTTCAGCTGGGGTTCGCTGGCCAACCTGAAGAAGCATCCGCTAAGCACCAGCACGGTCATGGTGGCGACCGTCGTCTTTGTCGTCGCCACCCACCGAACCGCAACGCATCCTGATCGCCTTCGACGGCAGCGCCACTACCCGCAAGGCCGTCGAGATGGTCGCGGCCCGTACGGCCATTCCAGGATCCGCGAATTCCTGGTCGGCAGCACCACCGCCAAGCTGATCCGCCAGTCCAGAGTGCCGCTGCTGCTGTTGCGTTAAGGCCGGTTTCGGCGGCGATTACCGGAAACCAGCCTCAGGAAAAGCGCCCGCCGTGACCCGAAAACCGCCGCGCCACCGACAGCAGATTGAGCCACAGCAGCAGCGCCGACAGCGCCAGCACGCCGCCCGCCGCAATGGCCAGCTGCTGCCACAGGGTGGCGCCGACAAGCAGCGCGCAGGCGACGAGGTGAAGGCGGAACTGCCAGCGCGTCCAGCGTTCCGCGAGCATTTCTTTCATGGTGGGGATGCTGCCCACGCGCGCCTGCAGTTGCGCTTGCAGGTGAAACCAGGCGAGGAAGGGCACGATCTTGTAGAGCATGCCGTTCACCACGCTCACCGCGAAGCCGCCGATGAACAGCACCCCCAGCAGCAGGGGGTAGGCGTCGCTGGCTGCCCACGCCGGCCACAGCCGCGCCGCGAGCCAGACCGCCACGCAGGCGATCAGGCTGGCCATGCCGAGGCGCCAGTAATCGAGCGTGACGTCGGGCAGTTTCCTGCGCCGCTGCGCTTGCAGACGCAGGGTGGCGACGGCGAACACCAGGATGCCGCCGGCGAGGCCGGCATCGGCGAAGGAGGTGGCGGCGGGGAAAAACAGCGGCGAGGTGGCGTGGAGCAGCAGCAGCGCGAACAGCGCGCCGGCCAGCCAGCGGGCGAGCCGCGGCGGATAGGGCGGCGTGATCTGGAACATCGGCACCACCTGGTAGGCCACGCCGATCACTAGCAGCAACACCCAGCCGAGCAGTCCGAAGGCGGCGTGCGCGGCGATCGCGATTGTGCTCTCGGCGGCGGGCAGCTTCCACCAACCGGCGCGCAACAGCGCAAGCGTCAGTCCGAGCAGCAGGGTGACGCCCAGACACGCCATCGCAAGCCGCACGCCGGTCACGGTGACGCCGGCCGCGGCGCGCGCGAGGCTGATCGATGCCATCGCCAGAAAGACGGTGATGCCGCCGCCAAGCAGGGCGATGCCAATGCCGAAAGCGGCCGGCGCGGCCGTCAGAAATCCCGTCATCAAGGCGATGGTTCCCAGCGTCAGCGGCGCATGGCTGAACCACGCCACCCACCGTGGCGCGGGGATGGACGAACCCGCCACCACCGGCAACATCTGCAACAGTGCGCCCAGCATCACCATGGCGAGGAAGCCCAGCGTGAGCGCGTGGGTGAGGGCGAGCGTCTGCGGCGTCCAGCGCGAGGCCAGCGCCTCGGGCGCCCATACGATCAAGCCTGCGGCGGCCAGCAGAAACAGCGGGGCGGTGAGAAAAAACCGCAGCGGCATGGAGTACGGCGGCGCCTGCCCGAAGGAGAGGCCAGCCTGCGGGTTCATTGCGCGGCCCGCCTTATCGTGCAAACCACAGTTCATTCACTGCGGGGAAAACGATCGGTTGCAGGAAGGCGTGCCGCGCCAAACTGCCGAATGGCGGCGTAGAGGGATTTCCGGGATTTTTCTTGCTTTTCAATGCTGTTCCTTTATGTCCAAGGGACGCCGTCCCTGCGAAACCGATCTCTATTGCTCGTATGAATCTTCGCCGGCCTGGCGGATCAGAATGACGTAGCTGCCGTCGGCTTCCATCTGCGTGGTGTGGCAATAGCCTCTTTCGACGAGCAAGGGGTAGAGCGGAAACGGTTCGCGGTGCAGCAGCATGCGGATCGACTGGCCGGGGCGCAGCTCGTCCAGCGCGTTCAAAACCATTTCCATCGGCTCCGGCGGTCTCAGCCAGCGCGCGTCGATGAGGATTTCGTCAGTCGGGGAGGGCATGCGGATCCCTACGGCGCTTCAGGCTCTGTGGAAACGGCCTCCATCGACCGGAGCAGGTCGTCGAGTTCGCCGCCCAGCACCTGGTCGGACATGGGATAGAGCACGTTTTCTTCCTTCAGGTTGTGCTGCTGCATCAGCATGTTGAGCGTTTCCGACAGGCCGAGATAGCGGTCGTGGTCGGCGCTGGCTACGGCGCCGGCCATTTCCTGTATCAGGTCGCGCATCTGCCCGTGCTCCATGCGCATGACCTGCGTCGGCCCCATGCTCATGCCGGTGCGGGCTTCGAAGGCGGGAAACAGCACCTTTTCCTCCATCGCCAGGTGGTGCGCCATCGCGGCCTGGAAGCGCTCGAACAGGCTGCGCGCGCTGTCCCAGTTTTTTTGCGCCGCGGCATCTTCGGCGGCTGCGAACAAATCGTCGCAGGCGCGGTGATCTCCGCCCATGAAATCCAGAATCGTGCTCATCGGTTTTCCCTGTGTTTGCTGAAGCCAGAGTGTATCAGGACAAACAAACCGGTAAATCATCTTGACGTTTTATCTATATGTTGTATGGTTGCTGGGTGACCAACACAAAATATAGACAAAAGGAGATGACGATGTCGGACGTGGGTATGGGTGCAGTGGTGTCGATGTTGCCGCACGAGGTGATCAAGCGCGACGGGCAGCGGGCGGATTTCGATGCGGGAAAGATCCGCTCGGCGCTGTTGCGCGCAGGCCAGGCCAGCGGCGAATTCGGCGAGGCGGAGGCGGATCTGCTGACCGCCCAGGTGGCGAAGGTGCTGATCCACAGCTTCCGCGGTTCGCCCCCGGAAATCGAGCGCATCCAGGACGTGGTCGAGCAGAGCCTGATCGCGGCCAACCACCTCGCCACCGCGCGCGCCTATATCGTCTATCGCGAAACGCACAAGAAGCTGCGCCAGGACCGCAAGACAGTGGTGGACGTGGAAACGTCGATCAACGAATACCTGTCGCGCCAGGACTGGCGCGTCAACGCCAACGCCAACCAGGGCTACAGCCTGGGCGGGCTGATCCTCAACGTCTCCGGCAAGGTGGTGGCCAACTACTGGCTCAACCACGTCTACGCCCCCGAACTCGGTGAAGCCCATCGCGACGGCTCGATCCACGTCCACGACCTCGACATGCTGGCCGGCTACTGCGCCGGGTGGTCGCTGCGCACCCTGCTGCACGAGGGCCTCAACGGCGTTCCGGGCAAGGTCGAGGCGGGGCCGCCCAAGCACATGTCCTCCGCGGTCGGCCAGATCGTCAACTTCCTCGGCACGCTGCAGAACGAATGGGCCGGGGCGCAGGCGTTCAGCTCGTTCGACACCTACATGGCGCCGTTCATCCGCAACGACAATCTGCCCTACAGCCAGGTCAAGCAGTACATCCAGGAACTGATCTACAACCTCAACGTGCCGTCACGCTGGGGCACCCAGACGCCGTTCACCAACCTGACCTTCGACTGGGTGTGCCCGGAAGACCTGCGCGAGCAGGTTCCGGTGGTCGGCGGCAAGGAGATGCCGTTCACCTACGGCGACCTCCAGGTCGAGATGGACATGATCAACCGCGCCTACATCGAGGTGATGACCACCGGCGACGCCAAGGGCCGCGTGTTCACCTTCCCGATCCCGACCTACAACATGACGCCGGATTTCCCCTGGGAGTCGGAAAACGCCGACCGGCTGTTCGCCATGACCGCGCGCTACGGCCTGCCGTATTTCCAGAACTTCATCAATTCGGAGATGAAGCCGAACCACATCCGCTCGATGTGCTGCCGCCTGCAGCTCGACCTGCGCGAACTGCTCAAGCGCGGCAACGGCCTGTTCGGCTCGGCCGAGCAGACCGGCTCGGTCGGCGTGGTGACGGTCAACTGCGCGCGCCTGGGCTATGAATACAAGGGCGACGAGGCCGGCCTGCTGCGCCGCCTCGACGCCTTGCTCGACATGTCGCGCAACGGCCTGGAGATCAAGCGCAAGGAGATCCAGCGCCTGATGGACAACGGCCTGTTCCCCTACACCAAGCGCTATCTCGGCACCCTGCGCAATCACTTCTCGACCATCGGCATCAATGGCGTCAACGAGATGATCCGCAATTTCACCGCGGACGAGCACGACATCACCTCCGAATGGGGCCACGATTTCGCGGTGCGACTGCTCGACCACATCCGCGGACGCATCGCCGCCTTCCAGGAAGAAACGGGCCACATGTACAACCTGGAGGCCACGCCGGCCGAGGGCACCACCTACCGCTTCGCCAAGGAGGACCGCAAGCGCTATCCGGACATCCTGCAGGCGGGCACCGACGACGCACCGTATTACACCAACTCGTCGCAGTTGCCGGTGGGCTTTACCGACGACGCCTTCGAAGCGCTGGAACGGCAGGACGATTTGCAGCGCAAGTACACCGGCGGCACCGTGCTGCACCTTTACATGTCGGAGAACATTTCCTCGGCCGATGCCTGCCGCAATCTGGTTCGCCGGGCGCTTACGCGCTTCCGCCTGCCCTACATCACCATCACGCCCACATTTTCGATTTGCCCCAAGCATGGCTACCTCGCCGGCGAGCACGAGTTCTGCCCCACCTGCGACGAGGAGGCCCTGTCCCGTAAACGTGCTGTTACCGCCTGACCCTGACCACAAAGGAGACTGAAATGAACGACATGACCATTCCGACCCAAGTTCTGAACGCCGCTGCCGCACTGAAGGACGAAGAGCGCACCCGCTGCGAAGTGTGGACCCGCGTGATGGGCTACCACCGTCCGGTGACGAGCTTCAACAAGGGCAAGCAGAGCGAGCATCGCGAGCGGCGCCACTTCGTCGAAAGCTGCTGCACACCCGGCTGATTCCGCCATGCCGCGCCCACGATCATGACGCTACGCCAACCATCATGACGCTACGCGTGGGCGGCCTGACACCGCTTTCCACCACCGACTGGCCCGGCATGCTGGCCGCGGTGGTGTTCTGCCAGGGCTGCCCGTGGCGCTGCGGCTATTGCCACAACCCCGGCCTGATCCCCCCGCGCGGCGACCACGAAATCCCCTGGGAAGACGTGCTGGCCTTCCTGCGTCGGCGCCAGGGCCTGCTCGACGGCGTGGTGTTTTCCGGCGGCGAGCCGACCGCGCAGGCGGGCCTGCCTGACGCCATGCGCGAGGTGCGCGAACTCGGATTCAAGGTCGGCCTGCACACCGGCGGCATGTACCCGCAGCGGCTGGCGGCGGTGCTGCCGCTGGTCGACTGGGTGGGGCTGGACGTGAAAGCGCCGTTTGCGGAGTACGCGCGCGTCACCGGCGTGGCCGGCAGCGGCGAGCGGGCGCATGCCGGGCTGCTGGAAGTGGTGGCGTCCGGCGTCGCCCATGAAGTCCGCACCACCGTGCATCCGGCGCTGCTGGCCGATGCCGAAGTGGTCGGCCTCGCGTACGACCTGGCCGGGCGCGGGGTGAAACATTACGTCCTCCAGGCCTTCCGCAGCCAGGGGTGTGCGGACGAGGCCCTGGCCCGGAGCGCGACGCGCGACCGGCCCTTGCGGGAAGTGGGCGAGGGACTGGCCGGGCTGTTCGGGGAGTTTTCGGTACGCGCGACGTAGCCAGGTCTTGCTGACACAGTAAGACTGAGCGGCCGGATTCAGAATGCCGCCGCCTCCGCTTCCAGGTAGGCGCGGCTGGCGTTGCCGCCGCTCAGCAGATCGAAGTTGGGCAGCTTCGAATAGGCGCTTTGATCCAGCGTATCGAGCGCGGTTTGCAAGTCCTCGCCGGCATCGACCGCGCGCTTCATGTGGTCGCGCAGCAGCACCAGATAATCCCGTGTTTCGCGGCGCGCCTTGGCAAGGTCGCAGACAGCGCCATGCCCCGGCACGATGCGCGCGGGCTTGAGCGCAGCCATCGCATCGAAAGATGCAATCCCTCCGGCCACACTGCTGAACGGAAACACCCCCAGCAGGCGGTCGGTGACCACGATGTCGCCGCCGAACACGACGCGGCTCTGCGGCAGCCAGACCATGATGTCGCCCGGGGTGTGGGCGGGGGCGGCGAAAATCAGCTCGAAATCGGTTTTGCCCAGCCGCAGGCGATGGCGCGTTTCGAAGGTCTGCGTCGGCAAAACGACCCGGGTGCCTTCCAGTTTTTCCTTGAGTTCGCCCTGCAGCGACTGGATCAGTTGCGCGCCGCGTTCCTCGGCGTCCGTGCGCATGTTCTGGTGGCCGATGATGGGTACGCCCAGCGTGACGAAATAGCTGTTTCCCAGCCAGCGGTGGTCCTGTCCGCCGGTATTGATCACGAGCTTGACCGGCTGCCGGGTCGCCCGGCGAATCGCCTGGTGAATCTGCTTGCCGACCCGATACGACGACCCGCTGTCGATCACCGCCACGCCTGCCGTCGTCACCACGAATCCGGTGGTGGCGTTCATCGCCTCGTTGTCGTAGGTGCGCCCGCCGACTTCGCCGACGAAGGCATAAACCCCCGGCGCGACGCGTTGCGGTTTGAGCGTGAGCGCGTGAGCCGGGGCGAGCAGCCCGAGCAGAAGAAGGGCGAAGAAGAAGCGAATGATCTGCATGGGCGTTCCTTTCATTTCAGTTCATATCCGGCATGGCAGGCGACGCAGCTGCCCTGCATCTGCGACAGCGCACGCAAAGCCGGGCCGACGTCGCCGGTGGCACCGGCCTCCTGCGCCGCCACCGCAAACCGGCTGGCGGCCTGGTGCATGGCGTGGCCGTTCTGGCGCATCCCGGCAGGCATGTATTTCGCAACTTCATGCGCGCCATGGCGCTGCAGCGAACTGATGCCGAGGCGGGTTTCCGCGACGTCGGCCGCGGCATCGAACTGCTTGTCGGCGAGATGGGCGGTGATTTCCTGGATGGCCAGAAGATGGTCGCGCATGTTGGCCAGCGTTTCCGCCTTGAGTGCGGGCGGAAAGCGTACGGGCTCGCGCGCGGCCGGCGCGGCGCCGGGAGAGTTGTCGGCATGATGGCCGGCGTGAGGGTCGGCGGCGGCCCAGACAGCCGTGGTCATGGCCAGGCCGAGGGCGAGGGTCAGGGTGGTTTTCATGAATGCTCCATGGGTGACTGGGGCAGAGTGTAGGACGCGGCGCGACGAATGCGTATGATTTCGCTCATGCTTCGAATGGACGCCCTCACCGATATCGAAACCTGGCTCGTGCGCCATGCCGAGCCACGCGCGATCGCCAAAGATGCGCGGGTGTTTGCCAGCGGCGAGAAGCCCGCCAGCCTGTTCTGGGTGACGGCCGGGGAACTGCAGCTGGTCCGCCACACGCCGCAGGGCGAGCGCGTGATTCTGCAGCGCTGCTCGCGCGGCGCGCTGGCCGAGGCGTCGCTGTTTTCGGATCGCTACCATTGCGACGGCGAGGCGGCGGTGGAAAGCCTCGCTTGGGTGCTGCCGCTGGCGGATTTCCATGCCGCGCTGGCCGAGGCGGATTTCAGCCGCGCCTACACGATGTGGCTGTCGCATACCATCCGCGGCCTGCGCGGGCAGTGCGAGCGCCTGAGCCTGCCGCGCGCCGAGGATCGCGTGCTGCATTACCTGCGCGAGCATGGTCGCTTTGAACGGGAAGACTGCCCGCTCAAGACCTGGGCGGGCGCCCTGGGCATGACGCATGAGCATTTGTATCGCACCCTGTCGGCGTTGCACAGGGAAGGGCGCATTCGCCGCACCGTGCGCGCAATCACCCTGGCCTGAACGCAGTTCAGCCGCCGCGTCCCGCCGCAGGAAACAGCGGCCATTGCAGCGCCCGGGTGATCCTTGAACGTGTTCAAGCCGGCAGCAGCGTCAGGCGCAGGTCGCAGCCGATCCGCCGCACGTCGCTAAATTTGAATCGCGCGGCATCGGCCAGGGCGACGAGCGGCGGATGGTCGAACAGCCCGCGCGCGACATCGCCCACCGCCATCGGCGCCACGTAGGCCACCCACTCGTCGACCAGCCCGGCTTCGATCAGCGCACCGTTGAGTGCGGCGCCCGCTTCGACATGCAGCTCGTTGATGCCGCGTTGCGCCAGCAGCGCGAGCAGCGCGGCGAGGTCGACGCGGCCGTCCGCGCCCGGCAGTTCGACCACCTCCGCTCCCGCCTGCTCGAGCGCGGCGCGCGCGCCGGGCTCGGCGTGGTGGCAGGCGACGAGCGCGGGCAGGATCGCCGCGTCGGCCGGCGTGCGCAAGGCGGAATCGACGACGACCCTGAGCGGCTGCCGGCCGATGTCGAAATCGCGCACGTTCATGCGCGGGTTGTCGGCCAGCACGGTGCCGCTGCCGGTAAGGATGGCGCAGGCGCGCGCGCGCAGACGCTGCACGTCGGCCCGTGCCGCCTCGCCGGTGATCCACTGCGAGGCGCCGTTGGCGAGCGCGGTCTTGCCGTCCAGCGTCGATGCGGTTTTCAGCCGTACCCACGGGCGGCCCCGCGTCATGCGTGAAACGAAGCCGGGATTGAGCGCGCGCGCCGCGGCCTCCAGCAGCCCGACTTCGGCTTCGATGCCGGCCAGCGTCAGCATGGAAATGCCGCCGCCCGCGACCAGGGGATTGGGGTCGGTCATCGCCGCCACCACGCGCCCCACGCCCGCGTTGACCAGCGCCTCGGCGCACGGCGGGGTGCGGCCGTGGTGCGAGCAGGGCTCCAGCGTGACGTACACCGTCGCGCCGCGCGCGGCATTGGCAGCCGCCTTGAGTGCGTGGATTTCGGCGTGCGGGGTGCCGGCGCGTTCATGCCAGCCTTCGCCGACGACATGACCATCCCTGACGATGACGCAGCCGACGCGCGGATTCGGGCTGGTAGTGTAAAGCCCGCGCGCCGCGAGCTGCAGCGCGCGCGCCATGTGGGCATGGTCGATGGCGCTGAAGCGGTCGGCGTGAGACATTTACTCGTCGATGTCGCGGAGGACGTCGCGGAAGTCTTCGACGTCCTGGAAACTGCGGTAGACAGAGGCGAAGCGGATGTAGGCGACCTTGTCGAGTTTTTTCAGCTCGTTCATCACCAGTTCGCCGACCGTACGCGCGGGCACTTCGCGCTCGCCCAGCGTCAGCAGGTGCTGGCGGATGCGGTCGACCGCGGCGTCCACCAGCTCGGTCGAAACCGGGCGCTTGTGCAGCGCGCGGCGAAAGCCCTCGCGCAGCTTGGTTTCGGAAAAATCCTCGCGGGTGCCGTTAGTCTTGACGATCTGCGGCGGCCGCAGCTCGGCGGTTTCCCAGGTGGTGAAGCGCTTGTCGCATTGCGCGCAGCGGCGGCGCCGGCGAATCGCGTCGCCCGCCTCATTGACGCGGGAGTCGATGACCTGGGTGTCGAGGGAGCCGCAGAAGGGACACTTCATTTTTCAGGGGGCAGGATTCAGGGGCCAGGGATCAGGGGGTTTTGTGCGGCGAAGCCGCGCTTGAATGATTGAGGGGCCGCGCAGCGACAAGCATCCCTGACCCCTGAATCCTGACCCCTGACCCCTGACCCCTATGGCGTCAGCCATACACCGGAAACTTCGCCGTCAGCTTCGCCACGTCGCCCTTCACCCGCTCGAGCACCGTCTCGTCGGTCGGTGCGTCGAGCACGTCGGCGATCAGGTGCGCGAGCTGTTCGGCTTCGAGTTCCTTGAAGCCGCGCGTGGTCATCGCCGGGGTGCCGAGGCGGATGCCGCTGGTGACGAAGGGCTTCTGCGGGTCGTTGGGGATGGAGTTCTTGTTGACCGTGATGTGGGCGCGGCCCAGCAGCGCCTCGGCTTCCTTGCCGGTGAGGCCCTTCGGCTGCAGGTCGACCAGGAACACGTGGCTCTCGGTGCGGCCCGAGATGATCCTGAGGCCGCGCTCGACCAGCACCTTGCACATCACCAGCGCGTTGGCGATGACCTGCTCCTGGTAGTGCTTGAATTCCTTGCTCGACGCTTCCTTGAACGCCACCGCCTTGCCGGCGATGACGTGCATCAGCGGGCCGCCCTGCAGGCCGGGGAAGATCGCCGAATTGATCGCCTTCTCGTGCTCGGCTTTCATCAAAATGATGCCGCCGCGCGGGCCGCGCAGGGTCTTGTGGGTGGTCGAGGTCACGACGTCGGCGTGCGGCACCGGGTTGGGGTAGACGCCCGCGGCGATGAGGCCGGCGTAGTGCGCCATATCAACCATAAATACCGCGCCGATCTCCTTGGCGATCCGGGCGAAGCGCTCGAAGTCGATGCGCAGCGCGTAGGCCGAGGCGCCGGCAATGATGAGCTTCGGCTTGTGTTCGCGCGCCAGCGCTTCCATTTTCGGATAGTCGATCTCTTCCTTCTCGTTGAGTCCGTAGGCGACCACGTTGAACCACTTGCCGGACATGTTGAGCGCCATGCCATGGGTGAGGTGGCCGCCTTCGGCCAGGTTCATGCCCATGATGGTGTCGCCGGGCTTCAAGAAGGCCATGAACACCGCCTGGTTGGCCTGCGAGCCGGAGTTGGGCTGCACGTTGGCGGCCTCGGCGCCGAACAGCGCCTTTACGCGGTCGATCGCCAGCTGCTCGACGATGTCCACGTATTCGCAGCCGCCGTAGTAGCGCTTGCCGGGATAGCCCTCGGCGTACTTGTTGGTGAGCTGCGAGCCCTGCGCTTCCATCACCGCCGGGCTGGTGTAGTTCTCCGACGCGATCAGCTCGATGTGATCCTGTTGGCGCTGGTCTTCTTTCCGGATCGCAGCCCACAGGTC